>NZ_JAUBUB010000002.1:147923-173489 GCF_036705265.1 Microcoleus sp. B4-C2 | reverse complement strand
TGATTTTAAATCACCCTAACCTTCCTTCAGTCTTGTCTTATGGTACTCTGGCTGCTTAAAAACTGTCCGGAGTATTGTTTATGAGTGCTTTCTTTAATACTTTATTCGTTGAATTATCAAGACCGTAAAAGACCTCTAGCATTCTAAAGGTAAAGTTTGGGTATACCTTTCCTTTCAATAATCCCAGTCCATCCTGTAGCTCATATTTTAATGTTTGTCTTCCCCTTTCAGGAGTAATGGAAAAGTCCGGCTTCGGAATTCCAAATGGCATTCCAGCAGGAAATTGATATACAAAAAAGTCTTCAGTAAAAGATGAGTTTAAACAGGTGATTTTATTATCTTGTACCAGAAAGCCAAGTTCTTCACAAAAAGACGAAAGAAGGCTCTTTGATTCAGGCGATAGGTAGTGCAGTTGTAGAACATATTCAAGCAATTTCAAGAAATTTTGAACTGTGTCTACATTCGACCAATCAACTGAATGATAGAGTTCATCAACTAATCCACGACGTGTTCCAGTTGAAACGGTACTCTCATGATTTACGGTAAAACCGAAGCTTGAAAAAATACCTTTAATCTGATTGAGAGATAAGTAATCCACACAGAAATCTTTGAACTGAATTTTGAGGGCTTTTAATAGAACATTTGGATTATCCACCATCTGCAAGTCTTTCTTTTGGGAAATCATAGGAATTTTATCATGATAAAATTATACGGCTATTGTAGCAATATTTTCGCGATAGCCACAAGCCTCTCTACTTAATTTAGTGTGTCCGAGCATCTTCGCTTAAAGGCTGAGAACTCTGCTGAATATATTGACGCAACGCTTCATTAATCAAGGTTTGGTAATTCCCTCCATCTGCTAAATGAACTTGTTGGCGAAACCACGCTAAAACCTCATCATCTAACGAGATTGCGATCCGAGTTTTCCCAGGTAATGTTGGATCGTTCGCCCCTCGCTTACCCTGACTAAAATCATAATCTGCTTCCATAACTATCCCTCTCCCTCTTCTTTCCCATCCTCTGTGCTCTCTGTGTCCTCTGCGGTTTGTTCACTCTTTCCTGCATTAACCTCAATCTTTTTCTGCTGACGATCCGACGCAGCTTTTTGCAGCATTTTCAACTTTTCTGGGTCAGCATTCGATCGCCAAAACAACTTATGATCCTTAATTTTAACGCAATTTTCCTCCAAACACTTCATCCATTCCCGATGTTTCTTAACTACGCCACGATCGAGAATCCCTAACTTTTCTTCTTGGCGGGTGAGTTTGGCAAACTTGTCGTAATGGGGATAACTAGCAGTAACAAAAGCTTCTTTTCTCACTAAAATTGGTGGATTATACACATCAGAATAGTCTTGATAGCTCACAGAAAGATCGCGCAAATCTATGTGCATAGAAGTGTGAAGGGCTGGATGCGGGTTAGTGTCAAAATCGGGATAAAATAGATAGGAAATCTGAGGTCTGCGAGCGTAAAATTTGATAATTGTCGCGCCGTCAAGTCTGCCAATTGTGCGGTTGGCGCAGCCTTCGTAGAGCCTGAGCAAAGGATCTAGTTCTTCTAATGCAGAGACGTGAACAGAAAGGGAACCATGCTGTTTGTAGCCGATCGCACTATCTTCGCAGCAGTCCGCAACAATATCAGGTTTGCTCAGACTATATAGCATTAAATCTGCTAAAGTGCAAGCTTTTTGATAATTGTCAAACAAACCTTTGATGTCATTGCGGATTTGAGCCGGGAGTCGGCGCATTGAAGGCCGATCGCCCAAACCGTTGAGAGCGAGATATACCAGCAAATCTTGGCGGCGCTTGTCGGCGATTTTCTCCCAATCATCCGCATCCGTTGCTTGCAAAATCACCCTCCAAGCGCGATTAAAACTGTGAAATTCCTCCTTAATCGCCGATTCTTCCGCTAGTTCGCCTTTAACAGGAAGGCGGCCTCGATCGCTCACAAAAGCCATCAAAGGAGCCAACATATCCGCATAATCCTCAAACCGCTTAACTTGCGATCGCACTCTGGGAGTCGATAAGTGCGATCGAAACCGAGAAGCACGAAAACTTTCACCCTCCGCTGCATCCCGAAACACAAAATAGATTCCCAAAGCCACAGGAATTGCATCAACATTCAAAACTTGGTCGATATAAACCTTTAACTCTTCTTGTTCGTAATACTTCTGAAAAGTATTCCGAGAAGTAATCACCCCATCCCCATAAGCAATTTGACCTCGATCGCTATCGTCAATCAAAACCTGAGCCGCTACAACTAATAAACTCTTAGTTAATTCCCAAGCATTCAGCAAAGCTTCTCGGCGTTCCGCCAAAGATTCAATCACATTAATCACATAACCAATATTCACAATATCAGCACAAATTCGCGGAGTATCCGGCTGATAGTATGGGTCCCAACCAGAAATAGCATAACCCTCTTGTGCAATATATTTAACATCCCCGCCGTAACCGCAACCGTAATCAAAAAAAGTCGCCCCGTCCCTCACTAAATCAGCTTCTAAAACCAGACGCAGGGGTTTAGAAAGCGAATTGCGTACCATTGCAGCTTTATGTCGCTCGATTTTAGGAATTGATAGCTCACTATTCTCCTCTTTCAAACGCTCGACAACAGTATGATCTTGGATTTCTACACCGCAATATCCCAAATATTTGAGCCAACCTTCGCGAGTTCCGATAACGCTAGTATTGTCAAGCAGTCCCCACTTTTCCTCGCAGCGAGTCAGCCTCGCAAACTTTTCGTAATTGGGATAATCCCCAGCTACAAAAGTTTCCTTGCGGTGCAAAACCGGGGGATTTTCGCAGTTACTGTAATCGAAATATTTAACTTCCCCTGTTGCTAGATTAATCTGGATGCTGGTTTGCAAATCAGGATGAGCATTTGTATCGAAATCAGGGTAAAAAAGATAAGATATTTTAGGTTGATGAAGCAAAAATTTAACTAAAGTTGCTTCATCAATATTTTCGAGAGTGCGTCTGGCACAATTTTCGTAGATTCCGAGGACAGGGTTGAGTCTCTGCAAAGCTGAAACGTGAACGTAAAAAGCCGTAGGTAATTTTTTTCCCACCTTGCTTTCCCGACAGCAGCGAGCCACTTTTGCTACTAGATTGTCCACAGAAAAATTATTGATTTCATCGAGCGGGTAAGGCACAGCATTTACAGAATATTGCTCAGAAATAGCCTCTTTTTCATACAATAAAACTTCGCGAGCAAAAACCATCAAAGGCGTTAGCAGTTTTTCCTCGTTTTCTAAGGAATTGCTATTTGAAATAGTGTTTGTACTGGTATCGTAATTCATAGCTAAATTAATTATTTTTTTTAAATTAACCGCAGAGAACGCAGAGAACACAGAGTGAAGAAAGAAACAAAGAAACAAAGAAACAAAGAATTTATTTCTTAGTCCGCGTAGGCGGACTTCGTTGGTTTAGGCGCGATTTCAAGCGCCGACTAATATAGATTAATAGCGACTAACCGACTAACTAAACATTCGATTTTCCACAAATTCTTGCACCCGGGCTAAATGACTGGACAAACTTACTAATAGGTTCTCAATCCTCTCACTATTTGACAATTCCACCCCTTTTGGTTCAGATTGAAAGCTTCGCGCTTGATGCTCCAATTGTGCGGCCAAATCCGACATCTGAGCAACTCCCACATTAGCCGAAGTTCCCTTGAGACGGTGGGCTTGATATTCCACAGCTTGCCAATCTTTAGCTTCTACGGCTCTTTTGGCAGCAGCTACATCAGCTTGGGCGCCTGCCACAAAAGCTTGCAAGAGTCGCTCTGGCAATTTAATATTAACTCGTCCGAGTTGCTCCAATCTGCTCTTGTCGAACAGTCCGTCGTAGTCTCTATGTTCCCAAGTTGGAAGTGCGATCGCCCTTGGTGTCGGCCCAGCCCCAACCTGCGCTTTTTCCACAACTTCTGTATAATTTGTTGCTAATTGAGATTTATTTTCCGAATTTATACTTTTAACTCCATACTTATTGTCACCCTGAACATTGAGGGCTTCATACTTTTTCAGGGCCGCCGCCAAAGCATCTAAATCTACAGGTTTGCTGAGATAATCGTCCATCCCCGCCGCCAGACACTTTTCTCGTTCCCCCGGCATAGCATGAGCAGTTAAAGCCATCACAAAAGTATGCCGATCGCTTCCTTCGATTTGCCTCAACTTTTGCGCCGTTTTGTAACCATCAAGTATCGGCATTTGACAGTCCATCAGCACTAAATCATAGCTTTTTTTTGCCAGCAAATCCAGCGCTTCTTGACCGTTGACTACGCAGTCAGCCTGATAGCCTAAAACTGCCAACTGTTCGACAAGAACTTGTTGATTGATCGGGTGGTCTTCCGCCACCAAAATTCTGAGCGATGACAGCGAATTGGGAGTAACATATTGAGAATTAACTGGTGGCAACTTGCAAGTATTAGCAGCCTCGAATCTCCCAAAATCTCCCGTTCCCTTCACCGGCGCAAGCATTGCCTCAAGCAGGCGGCTTGGTCGCACCGGCTCGATCAAATATCCATTAAAACCCCGACTGCAAAGCGATTCAGCCTTCGGCTGTTCTCGCAAACCAGTCATGGCGATTAACGAGCCAACTGTCGAGGTCGATCGCACTTTCCTAGCAAATTCCTCCGCATCCAACTCCGGCATTTGCAAGTCCACCAGCACCACATCCCAGCTTTTTCCCCCCTCTCCCGAATTCTGAGAAATCCCGCCCTGGGTATTTTTCAACCAACTCCAAGCCTCAGCAGCACTTTCTGCCTCGTCGCAGCGCGCACCCCAACTTTGAGCGAGCGATCGCACTGCTGCCCTCCTCAAAGCACTTCCAGAGATTACTAATAACTTCTTGCCCGCAAGTTCGGGATCGTGAGGCTCAACCGGCAACTGTTTTTCCAAAGGTACTGTAAACCAAAAAGTAGCACCGCTGCCTAGCAAACTGCGAACTCCAATGTCCCCTCCCATCATCTCCACTAACTGCTTACAAATAGCCAAACCTAAACCCGTCCCGCCGTAAGGCCTAGTAGGAGAATCATCTACCTGAGAAAAAGATTGGAACAACTTTGTTTGCCCTTGGGCCGAAATTCCAATGCCAGTATCCCGCACCGAAAATAGCAACCTTGCTTCTTGTCTACCCTCTGCCAGTCGGTTGCCCTGTTTCACAGTTACGTGAACTAGAACTTGACCGCGATCGGTAAATTTTATGGCATTCCCCGTCAAATTCAGCAAAACTTGCTTCAATCTGCCCGAGTCGCCCACCAACTTTCTCGGCACTGAGCTGTCAACTAAAATATTCAATTCAATACCTTTTTCTTCTGCCAAATGCGCTAGAATTTCAATCACCGACTCAACGCAACTATTCAAATCAAAATTAGCCTTTTCCAGCCGCATTTCTCCCGCTTCAATCTTAGAGAAATCGAGAATATCATTAATAACATTTAGCAAATGTTCAGCACTGCGGTAAATCGTCTGAGCACAGTCCCGCTGTTTCTGTTCCAGAGGAGCGCGCAGCAGCAATTGAGCCATTGCCAAAACCCCATTCATCGGAGTGCGAATTTCGTGACTCATGTTCGCCAAGAATTGCGACTTCACCCGGCTAGCTTCTAAGGCAGTTTCCCGCGCTTCCACCAACTCATTAATCTTGTCGGCAACCATCACAATTCCCCCTACTTTACCGTCTGGATTGTACCAAGGGTGAGCGGCCCAGCGCAGGTAGATAACAGAGCCGTCTGCTCGTTCCCAAGCATCTTCGCTCACAGAAACGACCTCACCTCTGAGCACTTCTTGATACATTACTTTCCAGCGATTCGGGGTATCTGGAAACAATTCGTAATGACTGAGATTAGTCAGCGACTGCCACTCAAAATTAAATTGAGTCAGCCATTTGTGCGAGTTAGCTAAATAGCGCATTTCCGTATCGAACATCGCCATTGCTACCGGCACGCAATTAATAATTTGTCTCAGTTGCTGCCGTTCCCTTTCCAGAGCATATTCCGCCTGTTTCCGCTCAGTAATGTCGCTAATCATGCCGGCCATTCGCAGCGCTTTTCCTTTGGAATTTCGCTGAGCTTTTCCCTGAGAAGTGCAGTAGCGGTAAACACCGTTCGAGTGTAGCAGCCGGAATTCTACATTATAATCTATTTCTTGTTCCAAGTGAGCGGCGATCGCCGCGACAATTCCCTCCTTGTCATCGGGGTGCAGGCGGTTGTATAGAGCTTCCATAGTCCTGCCAAATTGCTTTCGCGACAAACCGATAATTTCCAAAAGGCGATCGTTCCAATAAACCTCATTTTTACTTAAATCCCAATCCCAAATTCCGTCGTTCACTCCCTCTAAAACTAACCTGTACCGTTCCTCACTTTCCTTAAGCTTTTGACTGGTATGAAACGCCTGAAATTCGGCGCGATAAACGCGCATCGCATTGGACAAACTGCGAGACAAACTATCGGGAGAAAGCTTATTTTTAGCAATATAATCAGAAGCTCCTGCCTTCATCAATTCCACAGCAATTTGTTCGTCGCCTTGACCTGTGAGTACAATTAAGGGAACTTTCAGTCCAGCTTCTCGTAGATGTTTTACCAAACTCAGTCCGTCTCCGTCCGGCAATCCGTAGTCGAGGAATACGCAGTCAAATTTGCACTCAAATATTTGATTTAATAGCAGCCCCTTTTCTGTCTCCTCAACCTCGCTTAAAGGTTGAGATTTATTTTGTTGGGAGAGTTTTGCGGTAGCCTGCATAGAATTTTTGCTAACCGAGAGTTGTGCCAGCGCATCCGCGCAGTCTTCTGCTTCAGTAACTTCTGCAGAAACACCAGCAGACTTGAGCGATCGTTTGATTGCCATTCGATCGACTGCATCGTCATCAACTATCAGAATTGTGAGAATTTTGTCCATAAAAACCGAATTGTGGATTAGTCCGAAAAAGCTGCTGTCAAGAAAAAGGACTTAAAACAACTGCATCGCTGAAAAATCATAAAGCCCCCTTGAAAATTTTTCTATTCAAATTTCCCTATTTTAGGGAATTTCACTCAGCATCCAGTATTTGTTTAGGGTAGCCATCACTTCCACAAAGTTAGAAAAAGTAACAGGTTTAAGAATATAGCCCGCTACATTCAAATTATAAGCTTTTACTTTATCTCTATCTTCATTAGAAGTTGTGAGGACGATTACCGGAATCGACCTCAAACATTCATCCAGTCGCAATTCTTGCAAAAACTCGATCCCGCTCATTCTCGGCATATTCAAGTCCAGCAAAATCAACCGGCGCGCTTGAGGCATGGGAGGATCTATTTTTCCTTCTCCACGCAATATAGCTAGAGCTTCTAATCCATTGGCAGCAATGTAGAGGGGGTTGACGATGTTATTTTTTTTGAAAGCTCGCCGGACGTTCATCACATCAACCTCATCATCTTCTACCAAAAGAATATGAATTTTTTTGTCTTGCATAAATCAGCCATTTTCTAGATGTTTTTTAAGCGCCCGTCTCGTTGGCGAGGTTTTGTCAGCACGGATCGCGAACCCAGCAGGTTTAATATCTATTGTCCTTTGTCAAGAATCATTTATGCCGGGGTCGATGACAGTATCTACCTGCAGGCGTACTTGCCCGTCATTCGATTTTGGATTTGAGATTTGAGATGTTGGATTGACCCGACGGATAAATGCGGGGGCTTGAGGATTTTAGATTTGAGATTTGGGATGGATTCCACGGATAAATCACGTGGCGGGTACCACCTTTGAAATTCGCTTGTCAGAGGATGAGCGGTGCAGCGGAGATCCAAAAACTCGCCAATAACACCCGATCGAGCTACGGTAAAATCTAAAACTCATCTACATTATTATTAATCGCCATGTCAGCCGATCGCAAACTCTACGAAGGCAAAGCCAAAATCCTCTACTCCACCGAAGACAGCGAAATTTTGCTGACCCACTTCAAAGACGACGCCACAGCCTTTAACGCCCAGAAACGCGGCAGCATCGTCGGCAAAGGCGAAATCAACTGCGCCGTATCCGCCCACCTGTTTCGGATGCTAGAAGCCAAAGGCATTCCCACCCACTTCATCGACACCCCGGCCCCCAACCAAATGCGAGTCTGTCGCGTCCAAATCTTGCCCTTGGAAGTCGTAGTCAGAAACATTGCCGCCGGCAGTCTTTGCAAGCAAACCGGACTCGCCCTCGGCACAATTGTCAATCCGCCGCTGGTCGAGTTTTATTACAAAAACGACGATTTGGGAGACCCGCTGCTGACCCGCGACAGGCTGCTGCTAATGCAGCTAGCCACCCCGGAACAAGTAGACCAACTAGAAATCGCCGCCCGCGAAATTAACGAAATACTCAAAGAATTTTTCAGCCAGTGCGGCATCACCCTGGTAGACTTCAAACTAGAATTCGGTATCGACCAACATCAAAATCTGATCCTCGCCGACGAAATCAGTCCCGACACCTGCCGCCTCTGGGACAACGCAGAAGCAGACCCCGACGCCCGTGTTATGGACAAAGACCGATTCCGCCGCGACTTAGGAGCGGTAGAAACCGCTTACCAGCAAGTTCTCCAACGCGTTCTCGCTCAGAAAGTCTAGAGGCCTTGGTAATGCGCTAGAATTGCACAGTTTGTTACCCTTCTGCTTTCGATGTCAGCAATCAGCGGTCAACAGTCATCAATTAGCGGTCAGCGCGAAATTCCACCGACTTAAATAACTAATGACTAATGACTAATGACTAATGACTAATGTGGTGTGTGGATTGCCCAAAAAAGTGAACAAAAATGCGTTTATCTGCTGTATTGGTGGCAGTTTTTACTGCCTCAGCAACATTCGGGTTATCAAATTCGGCAAGTGGCCAAACATCCTACTCTGAATCAGCAGAGGAAGCTTTGGCTGCCGCCGGGCCCGCCCCGTCGATCGAATTACCCGATCGCCCCCTTCCAGAATTAACCCCAAACCCTCCTCAAAACCGCAAAGCTGCTAAAACCAGCAAAGGGGAAGCCCTAAAAATAGCGGAGGCCCCTGCCAGAGGAGGGAACGACCGCGAACCCCCAAACCAAGTCACAGACCCGCCCTCCCCGGTTTCACCTCCGATCCTTGAACTCAAACCCGAGCTAGCATCCAACCCTTCCCCCGCCTCTAGCAGCCAAAACGCCCTGCCAGAGGCGCAACAGGAAAGCTCGCTCCCCCCATCGGAAGCGGCGGTAACGCCCGCCTGGATCGCAGCAGAGCTAGGGAAACCAGAGGAATCAGGGGCGATCGCTCAAAACGCCCAAGTTCCGACAATACCGGCCCCGACGAGACCGCCGGCTAACACCGTTCCTCCATTGCCCCCTGGCCGGGCACCGCAGCCGAGACAAACCCCTGCACCCGCCGGGGCGGCAGAACCGCAAGTGCTAGTAGCAGAAGTTACAGTCACCGGCGCGACGGAAGACTTGGAAACCGAAATTTACCGAGTCATCAGCACCCAACCGGGACGCACAACCAACCGCAGCCAACTGCAACAAGACATCAACGCCATTTTTGCCACGGGCTTTTTTAGAAACGTGCGGGCAGTACCGGAAGACACCCCGTTGGGCGTCCGGGTGACTTTTATTGTGCAGCCAAATCCGGTGCTGCAGGGAGTGACAATCACCGGTCAGCAAGTGCTGCCCCAAAGCGTAATTGACGAAAGCTTCCGCGATCAATACGGCAAAATTCTCAACCTCCGCCGCTTTGAAGAGGGAGTGAAAAAAATTAATGCGTGGTATCAAGAGAACGGCTATGTTTTGGGCCAAATCACTGATGCCCCGCAAGTAGCAGACGACGGCACTGTCACCCTGGTAGTGGCAGAAGGCCAGATCGAATCCGTTGATGTCCGCTTCCTGAACAAGGAGGGAGAGGCAACAGATGCCACGGGTCAGCCGATCGGAGGCAACACCCGTCAGTTTGTCATCACCCGCGAAGTAGAACTTAAGCCCGGAGACATCTTTAACCGCACCAAGGCGGAAAGGGATTTGAGACGGGTGTTTGGTTTGGGAATTTTTGAAGACGTGCGACTTGCCTTGGAACCAGGAACGACTGACCCCCGCAAGGCAAGAGTAATTGTCAACGTCATTGAGAAAAATACTGGTTCTCTGGCGGCTGGTGCGGGTTTGAGTTCCGCGACGGGTTTGTTCGGTACGCTGAGTTACCAGCAGCAAAACTTGAGAGGTAGGAACCAGAAATTGGGGGCTGAAGTACAAATCGGGGAACGCCAAACGCTGTTTGACCTGAGTTTTACAGACCCCTGGATTGCGGGCGATCCTTACCGGACTTCTTATACGATTAATGCGTTTAGAAGACGATCGATCAGCGTGATTTTTGACGGTGGCGAACGGGAAGTCAGATTGCCCAACGACGATCGACCCCGCGTCGTCCGCACCGGTGCCGGCATCAATTTCACCCGTCCCCTGGATCGGAATCCTTTTGCCGATTCTGAGTGGACAGCTTCAGTCGGCTTGCAGTACCAGCGAGTCTCAATTACCGATCGCAAAGGCAGGCGCGAATCCGAGGACGAACTCGGCAACCTGTTGAGTTTTAGCGATTCGGGTTCGGATGACTTGACAACTTTGCAAGCAGGTGCTGTGCGCGATCGGCGCAACGACCCCCTCCGCCCCACTAGCGGTTCCCTGCTCAGATTTGGCATGGAACAATCGATTCCTGTAGGTTCCGGCAGCATCCTCTTAAACCGCCTGCGGGCCAGCTACAGCTTGTACCTACCAGTCAAGTACACTAACTTTACCCCCGGCCCTCAAACGCTGGCATTTAGTTTTAGGGGCGGCACCGTATTCGGAGATTTGCCTCCCTACGAAGCCTTTGCCTTGGGCGGCGCCAACTCGGTGCGCGGATACGACGAAGGCGACATGGGAGCCGGCCGCAGCTTCCTAGAGGCCAGCGTTGAGTACCGTTTCCCGATTATTTCGTTTATCGGCGGAGCGCTATTTTTGGATGCTGGCACTGACTTGGGCACGGGCAAAGATGTCCCAGGCGACCCGGCAGGTATCCGCGAAAAGCCCGGTAGCGGTTACGGTTACGGCATCGGCGTGCGGGTTCAATCTCCTTTAGGGCCGATCCGGATCGATTACGGTATCAACGACACTGGCGACAATCAAATTCACTTTGGAATTGGTGAGCGATTCTAAGTTGACAGTTGGCAGTTGGCAGTTGGCAGTTGGCTGTTGACAGTTGGCAGTTGGCAGTTGACAGTTGACAGTTGACTACTAACTACTGACTACTAACTAATGACTACTGACTACTAACTAATGACTATTGAACGTACCTTAAAATCTGAATTTGAACTGTCGGGAATCGGTTTGCACAGCGGCGAACAAACTCGCGTCCGAGTTTTGCCTGCGGAGGTTGGGGAAGGTCGCTATTTTGTCAGAATTGACTTGCCTGGTGCTCCGATAATTCCTGCAAAAATTGAGGCGGTTTGCCAGACTGCACTTTCAACGGAACTGGCAGGTATCGATGCTCAAATTCGCACTGTAGAGCATCTATTAGCCGCTTTGGCGGGGATGGGAGCGGATAATGCTCGAATTGAGGTTGATGGGCCGGAAGTGCCGCTGCTGGACGGTTCGGCTCAGGTTTGGGTAGAGGCGATCGCCCATACCGGCTTAGTTCCTCAAGAATCTAAGCAATACCCCACTTCCTCCTTTGTCGTTAGTGAGCCAATTTGGGTGCGTCACGGGGATGCTTTTGCAGCAGCTTTACCCTCAGCCGAAACTCGATTTAGTTACGGAATTGATTTTGAGGAACAGGCGATCGGCAATCAATGGTACAGTTGGTCGCCAGAGGCAGAAAGTTTTGCGACGGCGATCGCCCCAGCCCGCACTTTTGGACTTGCTCGCCAAGTTGACCAATTGCGACAAGCTGGTTTGATCAAAGGTGGTACCCTAGAAAACGCCCTAGTTTGCGATCGATCCGGCTGGCTCAACCCGCCTTTGAGATTTGCCAACGAACCAGTGCGCCATAAAATCCTAGACTTAGTAGGCGACCTCAGTCTGCTCGGAACTTGGCCAAAAGCTCACTACTTGGCTTACAAAGCCAGTCACAACTTGCACGTCCAACTCGCCCAAGCCCTGAACTCCCAAGCTCTAGCTACCCTAGATAAAAGTTAGGAAACAAACAGGTGATCTTCTGTTAAGATTACATCTTCCTTCTGCCTTCTGCCTTCTGCCATACCACACTCAAAAGTCTTCAAGAAATGTCTACGCTGACTGAAGTTAACACCCTCAATACTGCTAATTCTGAATCCGTCCCCACCAAAAACGGTGAAGATTCTCCAGCGGTTAAATCTACTTTTACTCTCGAAGAAGTTCAGAAATTATTGCCTCATCGCTATCCTTTTGCACTGGTTGACAAGATTGTTGATTACGTGCCGTCCGAGAAGGCTGTAGGAATTAAAAATGTGACTTTTAACGAACCGCATTTTCAAGGGCATTTCCCCGGACGGCCGATTATGCCTGGAGTATTAATTGTCGAAGCGATGGCTCAAGTTGGCGGTATTGTTCTGGCTCAGTTGCCCGACATCAAGCAAGGATTGTGGATGTTTACCGGAATTGATCAAGTCAAGTTCCGTCGTCAGGTTGTACCGGGCGATCAGTTGCTGATGACTGTAGAATTGCTGTGGGTAAAACGCCGCCGCTTCGCAAAAATGCAGGCTCTGGCTGAAGTAGACGGACAAAAAGTTTGTGAAGGAGAATTGACGTTTTCGATGGTAGATTAAGTTGGTGATTGGTGATTGGTGATTGGTGATTGGTGATTGGTTATGTGTTATTTGGGGATTTCTCTATATTCCTGATAACCACTGACAATTGACAATTGACAATTGACTACTGATACTAAATCCTGGTTTGTTACTCCTTGATGATTCGGCGATTGCAATCGCTACTACACAAACGAAGTCCGCCGACGCGGACTAAGAAATAAACGGGGTATTTAAGCTTGATTTTGTATGAAAACTGAAAACTGAAAACTGAAAACTGACTAATAAAAAATGCTTACTTTGATTCACCCAACTGCTGTGATTCATCCCCGCGCCGAACTTCACCCGACTGTAGAAGTGGGAGCTTATGCTGTAATTGGGGAAAGAGTGAAAATCGGGCCGGATACTAAGATTGGTGCCCATGCAATTATCGACGGGCTAACAGAAATAGGTGCTCGCAATCAAATTTTCCCCGGTGCGGCGATTGGTTTGGAACCTCAAGATTTGAAATACGAGGGTTCTCTGACTAGGGTGAAAATTGGCGACAACAATCTCATTCGGGAATACGTGACAATTAACCGCGCTACTGGAGCGGGGGAAAGCACGACTATTGGCAATCATAATCTATTGATGGCTTATGTTCATGTGGGACACAATTGCGCGATCGCCGATCGAGTAATTATCGCTAATGCTGTAGCCTTAGCCGGACACGTTAAAATCGAGTCTCAAGCCCGCTTGAGCGGTGTTTTGGGGGTTCATCAGTTTGTCCAAATCGGCCGTTTGTCTATGGTGGGCGGCTTGAGCAGGATCGATCGAGATGTGCCTCCTTATATGCTAGTCGAGGGAAATCCTTCGAGAGTGCGAGCAATCAACAAAATAGGCCTCGAACGCGCCGGTTTTACCCAAGAAGATTTGCTACTTTTGAAGAAAACTTTTCGTATTCTATACCGTTCTGGCTACACTCTCGATCGAGCTTTGGAACAGTTGGATTTGTTGCCAGAAAACGCCCACTTGCAGCACCTGCGGAGATTTATGCAGCAGTCTATAACCAAAGGGCGACGCGGTTTGATTCCTGGCAAAAAGTAAATGAGGCTTATATTAATTCTTTCGCGCCAGAAGAATTAGTATTATTGAACCGGGAAGACGCGAAGGAAACGAAGGAAGAAGTAGAAGAAGTGGAAGAAGAAGGAAGCTGTAGGGTGCGTCAGTCACCACCTAGAGGTAACTCAAAGAGTTTTTAGTCTGACGCACCTTACCCAGGATATTGAGGAGTTTATGAAAATTTTTATCAGCACTGGTGAGGTTTCGGGCGATTTGCAAGGAGCTTTGTTAGTTGCAGCCTTAAAACGTTACGCTGTCGCCGCTGGTTTGGAGTTAGAAATAACCGGATTGGGCGGCCCTCGTATGGCAGAAGCTGGGGCTACTATTTTAGGCGATACTGTGGGCATTGGTTCTATGGGTTTGATAGAATCAGTGCCGTATATTTGGCCAACGATCAAAGTTCAACAAAAAGCTAAACAATATCTCAAAAACTTTCGCCCCGATGCTGTTGTATTGATTGATTATTTGACTCCTAATCTCGGTATTGGCAGCTACATCCGCCGCTGTTTGCCTGATTTGCCCGTGGTTTGGTACATCGCACCTCAAGAATGGGTTTGGTCGATTTCTCCTCGCAATACTGATCTGATTGTCAATATTTGCGACCAACTTTTGGCAATTTTCCCAGAGGAAGCTTGTTATTATCGAGAAAAAGGAGCCGAAGTGAGTTGGGTTGGTCATCCTTTGGTGGATAGGATGCAATCTGCGCCCAGCCGGGAAGTTGCCCGCAAAACTTTGGGAATTGGGCCGGAACAGGTGTCGATCGCCCTAATTCCCGCTTCTAGACACCAAGAACTCAAGTACCTGATGCCGGTTATATTTGAGGCAGCTCAAATTATTCAAGCTAAATTGCCGGAAGTTCATTTTTGGATTCCGCTTGCTAATAACGCTTTTCGCCACAAAATTGAACAGGCGATCGAGAATTACGGTTTGCGGGCTACTCTGTTAGAAAATCAAACTCTGGAAATCTTGGCTGCTGCCGATCTGGCGATCGCTAAATCTGGTACTGTTAATCTGGAGCTAGCTTTGCTCGACGTTCCGCAAGTTGTCGCCTACCGCGTCAGTCCGATTACGGCGGTTATTGCTCGCCACGTGCTGAAATTTTCGATTCCTTTTATGTCTCCGCCCAATTTGGTGCAAATGAAGCCGATCGTCCCGGAGTTGCTGCAAGACGAGGCGACTGCGGAAAATATAGTGCATCACGCATTGGAATTGCTGCAAAATGCCGATCGACGCCAGCAAACTTTGGCAGGTTATCGGGAAATGCGGGAAAGTCTGGGAGATGTGGGTGTGTGCGATCGGGCCGCTGCGGAAATAATGAAAAATGTTAAATTAAATACAGCTTCTTAAAGCATTTTTTGTATTTAAAAGTTATGTATAAACCCGGTTATTTTGTGGCTGGCTCGTGGACAAACCTACGATTTATTACCAGAAACGCGGTTGATTTCCTTAATTTCTATTAAAGCAACTTTGTTATTGAAATGTTATGCCAAGCAATCGGAAAAAGCGACCGATCGCTGTTGATTTATTTGCAGGCGCGGGCGGCATGACCCTGGGCTTTGAACAAGCAGGTTTTGATGTACTTGCATCAGTCGAAATTGACCCTATTCACTGCGCCACACACGAGTTTAATTTCCCGCTGTGTTCTATTCTGTGCAAAGATGTCACACAGCTTACGGGTTCAGAAATTCGGAAAAAATCGGCGATCGGGCGGCGCGAGATAGACGTAGTAATCAGCGGTTCGCCCTGTCAAGGATTCTCCATGATGGGCAAGCGGGATGTGGACGACCCACGAAATTCTCTAATTTTTCACTTTCAGCGCTTAGTTTTGGAGCTAAAACCCAAGTTTTTTGTAATGGAAAATGTGCCGGGAATTGCATCAGGAGAACACAAAGAACTCCTGAATGTTTTAATTAGCTCTTTTCTGAAACGTGGCTATAAAGTAGAAGAAAATTATCAAGTTCTCAACGCTGTTAACTATGGAGTACCGCAAGCTCGCAAACGATTATTTTTGATTGGGTGCAAAGCAGGTTATGAGCTACCCAAATACCCTCAGCAAACTACTATATTGCCCAAAATTAAAATTCCTAAACGCTATAAAAAAATTAATTTACCTGCTGTCCCGACAGTTTGGGATGCGATTGGAGATTTGCCGGAAGTGGAAAACTACAGCGAGTTGCTGCACCGAGATTGGGTAATAGCGGAGTACGGAAAGTGCAGCACTTATGCGAGTATAATGCGCGGAATTGAGGGTTTGGATGATGATTATTCCTACGATCGCGAGTACGATCGACAAATCCTCTCTTGTAGTTTGCGAACTAAACATTCTCTGGAATGTATGGAAAGGTTTCATGCTGCCAAACACGGCGAAAAAGAGCCGATCAGCCGTTTTTACAAGCTGCATCCCGACGGAGTTTGCAACACTCTCAGGGCCGGAACCGACAGGGCGAGGGGGGCTTATACTTCGCCGAGACCGATTCACCCGATCGCCCCTCGGTGCATTACAGTCAGAGAAGCTGCGCGACTGCATTCCTATCCTGACTGGTTTAGATTTCATGTCACAAAATGGCACGGTTTTCGCCAAGTCGGAAATTCTGTACCACCGCTATTGGCGAAAGCTGTAGCAGCGCAAATTATTAGCGCTTTAGGCGTGGAAGCAATTAAGCCGAGTCTCAAGCTGACATGGGGACATGATTCGTTGCTTAAACTCAATTGGTCAGAAGCAGAACAATATTATCTAATATCAAATCCGTTAGCATCGGAATAGTAAATTCGAGTTCACTGTTCACTGTTCACGGCGTCAACATCATGTATGAGTGTAACTGGAAATGATATAAAAAGTTAAGAATTAGATTTACAGGGTATATGCAGGGCTACCCCCACTTAAGCGCGGGTTTAGCCTCCCCTGGATCAGCGATCGCACTTACAGCATATTCGGTGGTTGATGAAGTACAGTAGCCGCTATATTTATGTTGTGTGATTTTAATATGTAGGGTGCGTCGCTACGACCTTTTAAATAGAACTTGCAGATTGACGGGTGACGACGCACCTTACTTAGGAATGAGAATTAAATAACTTAGAATTTTGATGCTTCTTGTGGGATGGGCGTCCCGCCCGTCCAGAAAGGGCGGGCGGGACGCCCAACCCACTTTCAAGAGTGTAAATTATTTAATTCGCGATCCTTACTACAAGATTGTGTGTACTACATATACATGGAATATGCTGTAGATCACCCGCACAAGATGTCCCCAGTAGTTAAACAAACCGGGAATGTATTCCGGCGCGCTGTGCAGTTTTTTCAAGGTAAAAGTGGGAACTATTTCGACTACTGGCCTGCAATCCAAGGCGTAGCCTCCCATACATAAAATAGCCAAATAAACATCTGGATATCAGAGGAGATTTGAGATCGTGAAAGTCTGCCGGAAAACATTTTGATAAATTTCGCTGAGTTTTGCAACAATTACGAGTCTTTTGGACTTCTAGAGCTATTGTGTAAAAAGTGTATTTTCAGGAGACTCAAATACTATGGGTTGGTTTAAAAGACTGTTCGGACTCGAAAAGCCTGCACCCCAGGCTGAACCGATGGCACAAGTAGTACAGCAAGCAGCACAAGCGCAATCCATCGCTCCTGCTAAAGTCGGCCCAGACGGAAATTTTGACGAAAGCGGCCTCGCTAAGCGGGTGGCTTTAGCTTTTGACAGCGATTCAGAAGTTGCTGATATCGAGACTGTTTATGTGGCTCAGCTCAGCGGCACGGTTGTTCTCAAAGGTCAAGTTCCCAGTCAGGAAATTCTCGACAAGTTGGTGGCGATCGCCTCTGCTGAAGAAGGTGCCACAAACGTGCAAACCGATCAGGTGACAGTCGGCTAGTTATTCGGAACCGAAGTAGTTTCGCTCCGGGGCTGCTCGAAGCAGTCAAAAACTGGATTAAACCCGCTGCGGCGGGTTTTTTCTTGCCGTCTCCCCCTCAAAATATTAATTTTTGTAAAAAAAAGCGATTTATCTAAAAAAACAGTATAATTGAATACAGAAACTAAAAATGTTTTAGCGAAGAAAACCAACGCTGACCTGATTGCCCTTTTTATCTCGATAAATATAAGGATCAAAAAATATGAAACTCACTTATCGCGGTTCAAACTACGAGTACGACATTCCGACAGTCGATATGATCGAAGGGGAAGTCGCGGGCAAATACCGGGGTCAAAACTGGAACTATCGGTATCCGAGACACATTCCCAACCCCAGAAAATACGGCGGCACAAACCATACCAAAAAGCGAGATGCTCAAGCTGGCGATCGTGATGTCGCAGCAGCTAGCGCCTCAGCGAGGGTGGATTATTACCCAACAGTTGTGGAAGTGGCGCAAGTACACCAGGCGAATCTTTGCAATATTCTCGATCGTAGAAAGGAAGCAGCCAAAGCCAAGGGCGATGAAACACTGCTGCGCTTGCTAGAAATTGAGTCGAGACAGATGGTGTGTTAGAGAAAAAGCTTCAGAAAACAAAGCGTTTGTAAAGAGGGGGGAAATCGAGTTAAGCTCAATTTCCCCCTTCTTCCCATAAAGCAATTTTTAGCTAAGTGAAGTACAAATAAACTGAGATATTGCACCATTCTCAATAATCCTTTTTTGGGCGGGCTAGAAGCCCAACCCCTACTCCTCACAAGAAAATCTACTCTTTGTGGAACAGGCATCTTGCCTGTTCATAAAAGGCTAATTGAGAATGGTACAACATATAAAAGAATAAACCAGTTTCTGTCACCCCTTGACACAAACCACCTGCTTCAGAGTCGCCACAACTTCCACCAAATCCGACTGCTGACTCATCACCTCATCAATCGACTTGTAAGCCCCCGGAATTTCATCTAAAAATTGCTCATCTTTGCGGCACTCAACCCCCTCAGTCTGCCGCACCAAATCATCAAGAGTGAATACATTCTTCGCTTGAGTGCGAGACATCAAGCGCCCCGCACCGTGAGAACAGGAACAGTAACTTTCAGCATTACCCTTCCCTTTAACAATGAAAGACTTCGCCCCCATCGAACCCGGAATAATCCCGTAATCCTCAACATCCGCGCGCACAGCACCCTTGCGAGTAACATACACATCTTCGCCAAAATGCACCTCTTTTTCCGCGTAATTGTGGTGGCAATTCACCTCTAATAACGGCTTAACAGATTTGCCGCCCGCGACGTGCTTTTCGACAATTCGCTTAAACCGATTCATCATTACATCGCGATTAAAACGAGCATAATCTTGCGCCCACTGCAAATCGTGCCAGTAAGCCGCAAACTCCCGCGTACCCGCTACAAAATAAGCCAAATCTTTGTCAGCCAGATTAATTTCTGCCAGTTTAGCTAAATCTTTAGCAGTCTCGATGTGCTGCTGTGCGAGCAAATTTCCAATGCCGCGAGAACCGGAGTGCAGCATCAGCCACACAAAGTTTTCAGTATCAACGCAAACCTCAATAAAATGATTGCCGCCGCCGAGGGAACCCATTTGTTTTAAGGCTTTATTATTTTGATGCTGCACACCTTGATGAAGTTGCTTAAACTCCCCCCATCCTTGCCAGTTGGTGACAGTTTTTTCTACTTCCTTGTTTTCGGAAAATCCGACAGGAATTGCGCCTTCGATATCGAGGCGAATTTGTTTGAGTTTGCCTTCTAATTTTTCAGCCTTGAATGGCATTTTAATCGCAGCCATCCCGCAACCCAGATCAACGCCCACAGCAGCCGGAATAATCGCTTCTTTTGTGGCAATTACTGAACCGACTAAAGCACCTTTTCCTAAATGTACGTCTGGCATTAGTGCGACGTGTTTGAATACAAAGGGCAAAGATGCTACGTTTGCGGTCATCTTGGTTTCTTTTTCGCCTAGGGCGTGATTTGCCCAAGATAATACAGGTTTTGGGGCTGATATGTCTAATTTTTCGTAGGGCATTTTTGTTTAAGTTTGTTTTGCCAGTTGGAGTTTGTAGCATAAGTGTAACACGAAGACTTTCGGATGTCAAACACACTAATTCTCGTAGGGTGCGTCAGTCGGGAATTTCTTTTGGGAGTCATAGAATGTTTACTGACGCACCTTACCCACTAATTCTTGCCGCGTCAACTTAACATCAAATGCAGTACCAGTATTGTTGGTAAATCCGACATTCCGACAGGGAATGAATTCCCTGTCTCATAGCAAAAGTCCTCTCAAAGAGGACTAAAATCGATCGCACTTCCCGTCAAAATCTACAGTCGGTTTTAACCGACAGTCCGACAGGGAATGAATTCCCTGTCTCATAGCGAAAGTCCTCGCTCAAGAGGACTAAAATCCCTCGCACTTCCCGTCAAAATCTACAGTTGGTTTTAACTGACAGTCCGACAGGGAATGAATTCCCTGTCTCATAGCAAAAGTCCTCTGAAAGAGGACTAAAATCGATCGCACTTCCCGTCAAAATCTACAGTCGGTTTTAACCGACTTTCGCTATGAGGCAGGGGTTTCAACCCCTGTCGGATTGTGGGAAAGCGAGTGAAAAGCTAACACGGCACAAGAAGCGTTTTGTATTAAAAATCCTTAAGAAATGCCTAAAGATTGAATGAATAATTTACTGTAGGGTGCGGATTGTTGTACCTTCGCCAGGGAACCAAACAGCTCTTTTCCCCCGAAGATAACTAATGTCTTCTGTTGAGAGTCAGGTTTTTGAGTCAGCACTTGTGAATGAACGGACAGAATGCTATCTGAATCCCACCGATAGAAATATTTCAGGTCGCCGCAAAGCCCTTCTTCAACATCCTTGAGATTGGGGTAAAGTTCTTTAGACGAACGCGGCTCGTGACCGATTAAAATTAGTTGCTCTGATATTTCCATTTTGTTAATATCGATTAGATACATGAGCCCTTCATCAGTATTAACTAGAATGCGATCGTCCGATAGGTAGCACATATAGTAGCCAAAACCGTCATCCGCATGAGGCCATTTGCATATTCCCAGTAGATTGCGGTCAGGAAAACTGAATCGGCTGATTTTTCGGCCGCAATCATGTACTATTAGAAATTCGCCACCAGCAGGGTGAAATTCTGGAGGCCCCATGTAATCATCGGCACAGAGAACCTCTACGGCATGAATTGTCATACCATCATCATAAAGCCAATAGATTTGCGATTCGCCCTGACCCTCGGTAGTCCAAACAGCTAAAATTTGATTTTCTGGGTGTCGTTGAAACCAGAATCCACGGCCATAAAAAGGGTCTTTGAGCCTAATATTTCGCTGGATATGCCATGAATTAGTATCGCGAATTTGAATCTCGACTTCCTCGCCTTCAATTAATTTGATACACCAAAAATGCACGCCGTCTGCATCAAACCAGCAGTCCATAAATCTATTCTTGCTATACGAAAACTTAACAGGAGGGTTAGGTAGGAGTTCTTCAAAGAGGATCTGGTTTTCTGCTGTCACAATTGCTAAATGATTGCCATTTGCCATAATTGCTACCAGCAAATCGCCTTTGGGGCTGATGGCTAAACAGTTCATTTCGTCGGGAAGCTGGTATTCGTATTTTGGGGACAAGTTGCGATCGACTAAAGTGACTTTTTTGCGATCGCCACTGACGATCGGATCGTGGATTAAATAACTTCGTAGGTTGGGTTGAGGAACGAAACCCAACAATCAAGCGTGGCGTTGGGTTTCGTCCCTCAACCCAACCTACAAAAAATGCAAGTTATTTAATTCTCATTCCGATCGTCGCCCACTCGGAATTAATGGGTTGATTTATAAATGAGAACGACCAGTCAATTTGTCTTTCATGTTTTGGTAAAATTAGCATAAAGATATTTCAGCGTAAATAAGCTCTATTTTAACTGAAATCTTGCAGCATTTATCGTAGGGTGCGTCAGTCTGGAATTGCTTTGGGGAGTCAGAGACTGTTTACTGACGCACCTTACAGACTAATTATCGGCGCGTCAGCTTAACATCAAATGCAGTACCACTATTGTTGGTAAATCCGACAGTCCGACAGGGAATGAATTCCCTGTCTCATAGCGAAAGTCCTCTGAAAGAGGACTGAAATAGATCGCACTTCCCGTCAAAATCTACAGTCGGTTTTAACCGACAGTCCGACAGGGAATGAATTCCCTGTCTCATAGCAAAAGTCCTCTGAAAGAGGACTGAAATAGATCGTATTTTTCCTCAAAATCTCCAGTCGGTTTTAACCGACTTTCGCTATGAGGCAGGGAATTCATTCCCTGCCGGATTGCGGGAAAAGCGCGTATTTGCTGGCACTAAATTATTACAAATTCGTAGTCTTTCTCCCCGCCTTCTGCAGGGGAATAACAACCCCGTGCGGCTTCTTTTTCGCTGCAAACATCCCGAATAAATCGTGCAGCAAAATGTAAAAACACGGAATGATAAACAGCGTCAGCAGCGTCGCCAGCGACAAACCGGAAAACACCACCACACCCAGCGGTTGCAAGAATTCCGAACCGTCTCCAATGCCCAAAGCTAGGGGGAATAAACCCAAAACTGTGGTAATAGTTGTCATCAAAATCGGACGCAAGCGCTGAGGTGCCGCCCTGAGAATTGCTGTTGTGCGATCGACCTTTTCATCTTCCCCAATTTGGTTCGCCAACTCCACCATAATAATCGCATTATTTACCACAATTCCCACCAGCAAAATCGCCCCCACAATCACCGTTGCGCCGATCGGAGTTTTAGTCGCATACAACCCGAAAATCCCCCCAGCCAAAGCCAGGGGCACCGTTAACATAATCACCAGCGGATCGACAAGCGAATTGTACTGCACCGCCATTACCACAAATACCAAAAACGCCGCCAAAGAACCCAAAACAATCAGCGAACTTTGCAATTCCCGGTTGGTTTCCGCCGCCGAACTCGGTATGACTCGCACTCCTTGCGGCAATTTTATTTCTGACAAAACTGCATCCACTTGTTTCAAAGCATCGCCCAAACTCGCGCCCTTATTAATATTCCCAGCAATCAGGAAAACTTGGCGCTGGTTAAGCCTTTGAATTTCCCCAGGCGCTTTTCCCAGTTCAATATTCGCCACATCGCTCAAGCGGATAATGCTGTTATCCCTAGCAGTTAAAGGAATAAATTTTAGTTCCGAAATCGATTGGACAGAATCGCGATCGAACTGTACCCGCACATCAACCAAACGGTTTCCCCGCTGCAATTGCGTGGGAACAGAACCTTGAATTGCTGTCTGAATCGCCTCTCCAATTTGCCTCGCATTCAAGCCGTAGATTTCCGCTTGTTCCCAGTTGGGGCGAATCTGCACTTCCGTTTGCTGCGGGTCTCCATCCGGGCGAAAACGAGCTAATTTTACCTTTTGATCCAAAGTTGCCAATATCTCGCGGCCAGTTTGCTGCAATATTTGTTCGTTTTCGCCCTGAAGCAGGACATCAACTTCAGCGCCCCGCACTGGCGAATTAGTTAAAACCAAACCCCGCACATTTTCTGGAATCAGGCGCAAACGAGTGTTTTTTGGCAAATCAATTTTATTCAATTCTTGCGTAACTCGCTGCACAAAATCCAATGTATTGGTGCCCGGTTTCAGGGTAATGTTGCAGCCGCCGCGCAGCAAATTCTCAACCGTATTGTTGCCGAATAACAGCCCGCCCACCGTCGTCAAAGTGTATTGAGTTTCTGGTTGGCTGAGGATAATTTTATCAGCTTCTGCCATAATTTTTTGGTTGGTTGCCAAATTTGTGCCTGCAGGAAACAAAGCAAACAATCTCGCTTGACCGGTATTAATTCTGGGCAATATTTCCTGGGGAATTTGACCAGCCATCAGCCAACTGCCGCCACCCAATCCAATAATCGCTACTGCGAGGATAATCAACCGCCACCGCACTACTCCCGATAAAAATTTCCCGTAGCCGGCGGTAGCATTGGTAAAAGCTCGATCGAATGCGCGCAGCGGCCAAAAGTTGCTCAAACCGCTGGATACCCGCAGCGCTAGCAGTCGAGAAGCCATCATCGGTACAACTGTCAATCCGACAATCAGAGAGGCGGCGACGGAAAAGGTGATGGTGAGAATTAATTCGTTGAAAAGTAAGGAAACTAAGCCGCCGATGAGCAAAAATGGCAGTACGGCAACTAAGTTAGTGATGGTGGAAGCAAATAAAGCTGATTCTAATTCTTGGCTACTTTTTTCTGCTTGCTGCTGCAACTGCTTGTTACTTAAGCGCTGACCGTTTGCACTGTTTTTATTGCTGGTTCCTTCGACAATATTCTCCAGCATGACGATCGAGTTATCGACCACAATTCCCACACCCAGCGCCAAACCACCCAAACTGAAAACGTTCAGAGATAGGCCAAAAACTCCCATCAGGATAATCGCCATTAAAGTTGCGAGGGGAATTGCCAGGACAATAATCAAAGTTTGGCGAAGAGAAGCGAGGAACAACAATACAGATGCCCCCGCTAAAACAGCCCCGGTTAAACCAGAAAATACGACGTTACTAATAGAATCGCGGATGAATTTAGACTCATCAAAAGTAGTGACGATAGTCGTACCTTCGGGAATTGCCCCGGATGTTTTTAATTCTTCTAGCCGCTTTTTGATTCCATCTACAACTGAAATTGTATTCGCGTCTGGCTGCTTTTGAATGCTAATTTTTACGGCTGATTTCTGATTGAGAAATACTTTAACTCGCTCTTCTTCTGTACCGTCAATTACCTGAGCAAAATCGCGCAGAAAAACTCGTTTTGGCGGATTGGAACCCGATGCTTGAAAAGAAATTGCCTGAATTTCTTTCGCGTTCTGAAATCGCCCGACGGTGCGGGTTAAAGGTTCTGCAGCTTCTTGCCGCAGCCGCCCGCCAGAAGTGTCCAGGTTCCGGGATTCGAGCGCTGATAAAACGTCAGAAATACTGACACCTAAAGATTGCAAGCGATTTAAGTCAATATTTACTTGAATTTCTTCTTGCACGCCGCCGGCCACGTCAATTGCTGCGATTCCAGGAATTACGTTTAGTTCTCTGGATAATTCTTCGTCAGCAAATACGCGCAAATCTACTCCTTGCAGGGAGTCGGAAGTGAGGGCAAATTCGTAAATCGGCTGCTGGGAAGGGTCCACTTTGAAGAGAGTGGGGGATTCAACTGTGTCGGGAAGTCTGTTGCGGATGCGGTTGACAGCGGCGGTGGCGTCGTTGAGGGCCTGGTCGATGTTTCCCCCCGGTCTGAAGAATAAATCGACGCTGACTTGTCCTTCGCGAGTGCGGGAGAAAACTTGCATGACGCCTTCAGTGGCGGAAAGTCCTTGTTCGAGGGGGCGGGTAACTTCGTCTATTGCTACTTCTGGGGATACGCCTGGGGCGTTCAAGCGCACGCCGATGCGGGGATACGTGATGGAGGGTAGCAAGTCAACGGGCAGTTGGGTGATGTAGAAAAGGCCCACGATTATGATAGCAAGTGTCAGCATGAGGGTGCCGATGTGGCGACGAATCGCGGTCGCGCTAATACTGAATCCGGTTTTGTCAGGAGTCATTCGATTTTAGATTTTAGATTTTAGATTTTAGATTGAAGAGTCGGCCCCGTCATTCAGACTAATTCTAGTAGGGTGCGTCAGTCTTGAATTTTTCTAGGCGGTGAGAGAATATCTACTGACGCACCTTACGAGGAGTATAATAAATCTTAATAAATATTCCCAAAAGTTTTTGTGAATATTTCTTTAGAGGTAGTCGATCGCCCACAACGCAGATTGGCAGAAATGGCAAGGGGCTTTTGAATCTCTGTAAGTTATCGCAATCAGGAACAG
>NZ_JAUBUB010000002.1:48181-147823 GCF_036705265.1 Microcoleus sp. B4-C2 | reverse complement strand
GCAAGATGCCTGTTCCACAAGAAAGTTTATTTGTTGTGGAATAGGCATCTTGCCTGTTCCTAAAGTCTTCTTCCCTTCTCCCTCTTCTTTCTTCCTTCTTCCTTCTTCCTTCTTCCTGACATCCGTTACATCCGTAATCAGGAACAGGCAAGATGCCTGTTCCACAAGAAAGTTTATTTGTTGTGGAATAGGCATCTTGCCTGTTCCTAAAGTCTTCTTCCCTTTTCTCTCTTCCTTCATTTACTGTACTTGAGAGCCGTGGGCGCGGGGGTCGGAGCTACTTGTTTTCACAGGCCCTGTGGGGGGAGTAAAATTAGAAACTTGACCGCCTGCTTGGGCGTGTGGCAGAGGTTTTCCTGCAATTAAAGCTTCTAAGTTAGCTTCCATAATACTGCGCGGCATTTCGCCCATCGTTTCAGCAACGGCGCTGCCTTTATCGTTCAAATAGACAAAGTGCGGAATGCCATCTACTCGATATTTTGTGATTTCTGGCAGCCATTTGTCATTGTCTACATTCAGCATCACAAAATTCATCGGTTCGGCGTATTTCTGTTTGATTTCGCTCAGCTCCTTAGCCATTGCCTGACAGCTACCGCACCAATTAGCATAAAATTCCATCAGTGTCGGTTTGCCATTTACCAAAGCTGTTTCTAATGGCGTTGAAGCTTTTGCCATGTCGGTGAGACTGCTTGACGGCGTTTGGGTTTGCAGCCCGAAGAAGATGGATATTGAAAGGGCGATCGCTGTTAACACGATCAATAAGTTTCTGAGGCGCGTGGCGACTTTTGTTTCGGGATTTTTGGCGACGGGGGCGACCGTTGACTTGGGCGAATTCTGGGTCATAAAATAAATTGCGCTTGGATTTCTATGTTTTTATTTTAAATAATAGATTCAGATTATACCACATTTTGAGATAATCAGACCCATTTCATAAAAATTTGTGCTAAGGGCAGTAATTAGATTAAGTGCGCTAAAACAGAAGATAACAAAGATTGTTTGTAAATTACCGAGGACTTGCAGGGTGAAAAAACGGGTAACACTGACGTTTCCCCAACGATCGATCCAAATGCCTGTCACCTATCGACTGGCAAAGGATTTTAATGTGGCAGCCAACATTATCCGCGCTCAGGTGGCTCCGAATCAGGTGGGCAAACTGGTGCTAGAGTTATCAGGGGACATCGACCAACTAGAAGCGGCGATCGACTGGATGCGATCGCAAAACATCGGCGTTTCCCTAGCCAGTCGGGAAATACTTATAGACGAAGATATCTGCGTTGACTGCGGTTTGTGTACGGGGGTTTGCCCGACAGAAGCCTTGACCCTTGACCCAGAAAGCTTTAAACTAAATTTTGCTCGATCGCGGTGTATCGTTTGCGAGCAGTGCATCCCTACCTGTCCGGTGCAAGCTATTTCTACTAACCTCTAGGCCCTGTACAAACTCATCGGGAGCATCATCTTTTTTTTTGCCTGGTTCTCCTAATTGTGCCATTGGATGAAAAAAAACTCTTGGGTTTCCCTAACTCTACTTTTTGTTACTTATTTCACTTTTGGCTGGAAATTATCTGAGTTTGATGTTCCCCCGCACCTGACTTGGTTTCTAGCCATAGCTTCAATTATAGTGTTTGCTGCCGCATTGTCGTTCCCGCTCAGAAACACAAAAGCCTTAATTATGGGGTTGTTTTCGAGTGATTTGGGTGCTTTTATTTCTATAACTTTAGGAGCTTTTGTGGCAGTCGTAGTTATTGCTTGGTTACACCTTTTTGCTACTTGTTTAGTCTTGATTTCAGCCGGAGCTTTGGCAAGACTCGATATTCAAATATCGGGTTGGAAAAATTGGCGGGCTTTTGCCGTATTAGCTACCATTTCTTTAACTGGTGTGGGGTTGGGCGGAGCGATCGAGTTTTGGTTAAAAACAGGCAGGCTCGTATTCTCTTAATGAGGAACGGGAAATTCATCCAACCAAATTCTATAACTCGCAACGGATATTTAGCCGAAAACTATCAGATCGCCCATCAATAAATACAGCTTATTTTTTTTCAATCCCCCACCCCTGGATTAATTCTTCGTTCCGCGCCGTAATCATAGCAGTTTTCCAGCCTCGTGAGGTAAAGCTTCTCAATTGCCGATTCCCCGTTGCCCGTTACTAATTCCCAATTCCCAACTACCAATTACCGACCAAGCTGGAGTCGAAATGAAAACCCCTAGGGCAGTATTGAACTGTAGCGACTGTTGCTCAAAATGTTATTGCCAAGAGCCCGCAAGTCCCGCAGCCAAAAACTTATCCCAATAAAAAAGCAGCTTTTGGGAGCTGCTAGTCAGAATGCATGAGGTATTGTTTTTAGAATAGGACAGGTTCAATTCGATCGGTGCTGGGTTACATTTTTTGATACGGGAGAGTTGATGAGGGAATGGACGATCGTAAAATCGTCACATAGCAGAGTATCATTGATGCTAAATTTCCCGACAATCAAGTTAGCGTTTAACTGTCCTTGCGCCCTACAGCCCTTCAGCGGTGGGGCCATTTTATTTTTAGAGAGAACTCAATAGCACACTTTAACGCATCAGATGAGTCTGCCATTAGTTCTTGTATAAAATCTCCGCATCGCCACATCCTCATACCATTTTAGATTTTAGATTTTAGATTTTCGATTTGGGGAATGACTGATAAATGTGGTGGTTTGGAGCTTGCGTAGGGTTGCATTATTTTTGGGAACTAATACCAAAAGTCCTCAGAAACCTGTTATTTTCTTAGAAACTCGGTTT
This sequence comes from Microcoleus sp. B4-C2, assembly GCF_036705265.1. Taxonomy (NCBI): domain Bacteria; kingdom Bacillati; phylum Cyanobacteriota; class Cyanophyceae; order Oscillatoriales; family Microcoleaceae; genus Microcoleus; species Microcoleus sp. B4-C2. The sequence goes on along the minus strand of NZ_JAUBUB010000002.1, from coordinate 145,060 downwards.
CTGAATGTATCAATTGAGATCAGGCCCGGTTTCTGGTTTGATAACTTTTTGAATTTCCTCGATCGCCCTAGTCGCCACTGCTTCAGGCCTTTCGCCCACACCAGCACAGACTCGGACATCTGCTTGAGTGTAGAAACGCTCTCGCTCTTTCAAAAGGCTTTGCAGCTTAGATTTGATCTCGCCCTCCTGCAGTAGGGGTCGAGCCGTGTCCGAACGCAGTCGATCGTACAATTGATCTACAGGCACATCCAGCCAAACCACTATACCGTAGTGCAAATAACCCCAATTCATCGATCGCGTCACAATGCCGCCGCCCGTAGCCACGACCGAATTTTGATACGCAGACAACTCCCCAAGCACTTTACTTTCTAGTTCCCGAAAAGCCTCTTCCCCTTCTCGATCGAAAATCTCAGCAATTGACTGATTAGCAACTCGAACAATTAGTTCATCAGTATCAAAAAAACGGTATTTTAATTTTTTTGCCAAAATCCGCCCCACCGTTGTTTTTCCCGCACCCATCATCCCGACAAGATAAATATTTACTCCCCTCAACCCATCCACTGCCAAATCCTCCGATATTTTTCTATTTTTTCAGGTTAATCGATCTGCCACTGAGGCCATCATCGTCATCAAACTCATCACCCTCATCCAATCCCCAATCCTCATCTGCTTCTGCCATAGGATTTATTGGTGTTTCATCAGCGGGTTTAGGTATCGTCTCTTGGGGGGGAACGATCACCCGATACTCCGCATCGTATACAGACTCTGTTTGTCCCACCCCAGACTGGTTTGGATCTCGATAGCCGTAAGAGTATACTGAGCCAGCCCAAGACTTGCTTTTCGGTTCCTGCTGAGCTTCGTAAGCCCTCGGATTTGCTGCTGGAACATCATTTACCTGCGGTTGATCGGGAAAATCGCGATCGTCCCCCCAATCGTCATCGCCCCCTTGAGAGCCGGATTTTGAGCCATCTGAGATCCAATCATCCTCATCGTCTGCCGCTGCATAAGTCCCTGGTTGAGCGTAATTCTTCGCCCCATCAGGATTCGGAGTTTCTTGCAGGAAAGTCCGGGCACTGTAATCCGCCGACGTGCCGTACTCAGTTCGGTAGGAAGTAGCAGCCTGAGTTTGGCTATTTTCCCTATTTAGATCCGGGTCAAGTCCCTGTTTTCTAGGAGGGGGAGGCGGCGTGTAAGGTGTTCTCCTGTCCTCTGGGAAAGTATCGGAACCGCTGCGACTGTCGCGGCCGGTGCGGTCTCGCCTTGGAGATAGATAATTTGAAAAAGCGAGCAAACCAGAAATCAATAAAGACGTGATAGCTCCCACCGCCATGCTCAGCAGAATCCAGATAGATAAGGGTAAAGCGGGCGATCGAACTCCCAAAAACACCAGCGATAATGCCGGCTCCACATTTTGCAGGGCAAAAATAGTCAGCCCTACCACAATTACTAGCAAAAATACAGGACGCATATCAAAATTTAATTTGTAATTTGTAAATCATTAATAACTAATAACTAATGACTAATGACTAATGACTAATTATTACTCTTCTTCCTTCCAGCGTTTGAGAGGAACGCAATCAATCCCCAACTGGTCTAAAGCGCGAGCCACCACAAAGTCTACCAAATCTTCAATAGTTTGCGGATTGTGATACCAAGCAGGAATCGCTGGTACAATTCTAGCTCCAGCTTCCGCCAAGGTAGTCAAATTCCGCAGGTGAATCAAGCTAAAAGGCGTTTCGCGAGGCACGAGTACCAATTTCCGCCCTTCCTTGAGCTGAACGTCGGCCGCTCTTTCGAGCAAATCCGAGCTCAAGCCAGCCGCCAACTTGCCCAGCGTACTCATGCTACAGGGAATAATCATCATCCCTTGGGTACGAAAGGAGCCACTAGCAATATTAGCACCGACATCTTGCCAGGGATGGCACCGAAGTTTACCCATTGTCGCGACTCCTGCTTGTTCCCGCCAGAATTCCTCTTGTAGCGTCGGTTCTGCGGGCATTCGAGTGTTCTGTTCGCTTTGCCAAACCATGTAAGTAGATTTCGATGCTACCAGTTCGATCGCGCGATCGGCCTCCAACAAATATTTCAATGTTCGCACCGCATAAATCAGTCCCGATGCTCCAGTAACTCCTACAATTAGGGGGTAGTTATTCGTCATTAGTTATTTGTTATTTGTTAGTTGACTGTTGACTGTTGACTGTTGTTAGTAATTAGTTGTTATATCAAATTTGTTAGCATCAGAATTCTTCCTATATCTATTTTCGACCTCTGCGTGAATCAGCGTCAATCCATTGTTATCTGCGGTTAATACATTCTCTTTTTTTACCGCAGATATAGGCAAATTAACACAGATTGAGGCAGACAAATTATAGAAATTCCGCTTGCACCGTCCGTGAGTGTTGACCCTTCGGCTTCGCTCAGTGCCTCGCTTTTGACGGAATTGTACACCCGACGATGCTACCGGAATTGATATTAGTCATTAATTATTATTTTTTGATGATTTTTGAGTATATTTGGCCGCCCACTTCTTAATACTTAGTTGCCAGACAATGACAACTAAGTATTGAGACAAGTTAACAGTCAACTGTCAACTGTCAACAGATTATTCATCATCATCAAAAGCTTGACTGCCGCCACCAACTGCAACTAAATCAATTTGCTGGCGGTAGTAGTCAACACTCTTGACTTGAACTTCTACCCGATCGCCCAAACGGTACTGATTGCGGTTTTTGCGACCCACCAGAGTTTGCTGGCGCGATCGATATTCGTACCAGTCATCCTTAAGCGAAGAAACGTGCACCAATCCCTCAACACGCAAAATGTCGCTCTCCGGCGGCCGCACCTCAATTTCCACAAAGAAACCGTAAGACTGCACACCTGTAATCAAACCTTGGAAAGTTTGGCCGGTGCGTTCTTTCATCAATCCCGTTTTCTTTAATCCCTGCAAATCGCTTTCGGCATCCTCAGCAACTCTTTCGCGTTCGGTTAGGTGTACTACTACCGATGCAAACTCCGTCTCAAATTCGTGGTGCAAATCTGGGGGGAGAACATTCCAAGTAATTTGACCGTGACAGGAGGAATGGTGCAAGTCAACTTTTTCCTTAGCCCGTGTTGTGCGGCTGCTGCGGCCTTGCTCGAACACCGCTTGCAACACCCGCAGTATCAGCAAATCGGCGTAGCGGGAAAGCGGCGAAGTGCAGCGCGTGTAACCCTCTGCCAGCCCCAAACCGAAGTGCGGCTTGGGAGTTGTGCTGTAAACAGCGGGCTTCATGGTGTCTTCTAGCAGGTAGGTGAGAACTCTTTCGGACTTCAGGCCGGCAAACTGCTGGGTAAATCGCTGAAAGTCCAAGGGCAAAACTTCTTCTTCGGTTTCGAGATACAGTTCGCCTCCGAGGTTGTTGGAGAGTTTGATGAACTCTTGAATGTCTGCCGGGTCTGGCATCGGCTGGACGCGGTAGATTGCTGGGACTCCCAAGGCTTGCAGGTGGGTGGCGACAGCTTGGTTGGCGAGTACCACCAACTCGGAGACAGCCGACTGGGCGGGGGGAGCTGTTGCAAAAGCTCCTAATTCGCCTTCGTCGTCGAAGTGAGAGTTAGCATCGGGCAAATTTAGTTCAAAAGCTCCTCGCTTGAGCCTTGTCTGTCTGGCTGCCTGTGAGGCGGCCCCGATTTGATCTAGGAAAGGACGGAGGGTGGAGGATAAAGGGTGCTCTTCGGCATCGTCTGGTTCGAGAATTGCTTGAGCTTGCTCGTAAGTAAGGTGGTAGTCAATTTGAATGACGCTGGCTTGAATCTCGTATTCTAGGAGTTCTCCTGATTCGTCTAGGGTGAGCAGTATGCTGAAGGCCAGCCGTTCGGTATCTGGCAGCAGAGAACAGCGCTCGTTGAGGGTTTCTGGCAGTACGGCGATGATTTTTTCTCCCAGATGGGCGGCGGTTCCTCGCTTGCGGGCTTCGCGGTCGATCGGGGTTTCTGGCTGCACGTACTCGGCGGCGTCGCTGATGTGGATTCCTATTTGCCAGCGGCCGGGCTTCAGGGTTTCGATCGACAATGCGCGTTCCACTGGCGGATCGGACAGGAATGATGTTGGATCAAACTCCTTTTCGCCTCCTTCTTCGGAGAGATTTTCCTCCTCAACTTGGGGGGCATTGTTTTCGCTGTTGCTTGTTCCCGGTTCGTTTTTGCTGAAGCTAACAGTCAGAATGTTACGCAAATCTAGGCGTTTTTTGATGTCGGTTTTTTTGACTTTGCTGGGCAAATTTTCCGCTGCTTTGATGACGGCGGCGGGGAACGATCGCGGCAAGTCGTGTTTGCAGCATACGATGTCGAGGTCGTCAGCGGCTTCGGCGTCGGAACCGAGTACCTGTACTACTTTGCCGACTGGGCGATGGGTGCCGAGGGGGTAGCGTTTGACTTCGACGTGTACTAGGTGGTCGATCGCCTCTTGGAGATTTGTGCCATTTGCGAGCAAGTCTAGTTCAAACAACAGGCGATCGTCCAGGGGGATTGCTCTGTAGCTGACGCGGCCGGTGGGGGTGGCGGTTTGCTTGACTCGCGCGAGTACCGAGGGGTTGGCGCGTTCGAGGATGAGCATGACTTCGCCTTCGGGCGATCGGCGGCGGCTACCTTCTTTGATGATTTTGACTAAGACTCGATCGCCATTCCAAGCTGTCGAGAGGTGACTTTCCCGCACATAAACGTCTTCTGAGCCTTCGGCGTCTTGAATTGCAAAGCAAAATCCTTTGCTCGAACAGCGCAGTTTTGCTTCTACTACGTCGTCTTCAGCTACTCGGCGATAGCGGCCTTTGTCTTTGACTAATATGCCAATTTTCTCTAGAGCTTCTAATGCGATTTGAAGTTTGAGTTGACTGGTGGCGTCGTTGCAGTCGAGTTTTTTCTCCAATGCTTTTGGGGCCACTAATTTGTCTTCTGTAAAATTTGCCAGCAGTGCAGCGATAGAAAATTCCATGTAGCGATCGATCCTCTTGTTTCCAGCAATTAGTCTAAATTTTGGCGAAATCAGCCGCACCCCCTCGGGCCCTCGCAGTGCCTGCTTCCCAACAAATGCGCGGGTTGATAGGTGGAGACGCGAGCACAGCCACCTTGTTTCATCGCGAGGTTTTTTTGAGATTCTCTCCCGACACCGGCTTCGTGCTAATTGTCTGCTGTCTGTCTTGAACTGACTGCTGACGGTGCATACAACTGTCCCGCACGCTATTCCCCAATACAATTTTTTAGCGTTGGTTTGTTTGCTTTTAGGTCAGCAGCGCCGAGCACTTCGCGAATTAGAAAGCCTCTGTCGGTTCTTAAAAGATGGCTCGATACTGAAAGCAACGGCTTGAGTCGAGGATGAGCCGATGGAGGGATGGAGAGGGAGAAAATGTGCATTTCTGCCTTCTGCCTTGTTTCCTTCTGCGTTGTTCCTTCTTCCTTTTGAAGTGCCTCTTGCCTCTTGCTTTAGCAAAGAACTTACCGGATCAAGGCAAAATTGCTAGTAGCTCGCCGCTGCGATGCCCCTGTTTTTTGCACGCGATCGGCCCTTGCGGACAGAGGTGCAACGAGCGGGTCGGGAGCAATCTGTGCTGTAGAAAGTGCAGGTACGCAAACCGGAGACTTTTACTACTTTTGCTTAGTTGCTGTGCCATCTCTTATAGGTAGAAATGACGCCCGGTGCTTGTTAGCTTAAACTGCCGGATGTGGGATGGGGTTTAGTGGCGTGAAAGGTTGCGCGGATGACTCACCTTTAATTTATTGTATGTTGAATAGGTGCTTTCAGAAAATTGTTTTCTCAGGGCTGTACTACACTTAAGTCATAAGCCCCCTCTGGTTTCGGGGTCAAAAAATTATGTTTGCTGAATTTCGCGCCCTTTATCCCGCTGGACAGTTAATTTGTGAGTTGCTGACTGTTCATCACGGTAAGTTTGTTGTTCGCTGTCTGGTTCAGGTTGACGGCAAAACTCTGGCTACGGCTATGTCGGCTGCTGAGTCTGTTGAGGATGCTGAAGACCGCGCCCGGTTGCGAGCGATCGCTGTTCTTGGATCTGCTGCGCCCGATCGTGCGATCGCGAGTGTTGAGCCGCCTCCGGTTGCTCCGGTTGCTCCGGTTGCTTCGGTTGCTGCTGTTCCCCCTCCCCCTCCTCCTGCTGTTCCCCCGGTTGCTGCTGTTCCCCCTCCTCCTCCTCCTGCTGTTCCGGTTCCTGTTGGGCCCACAAGTGTTCCTCTTCCGGTTCTAGAAATGCCTGTTGCTGACAAATTGCCGGAAACAGATCAAAGCAATTTTGTCAAGACTGAAGCGAAATTAAATGAAGAGCCGATCGCACCTGTACCGGCACCGCTGCCTCCAAAGGTCGATCGCGCGGAGGCTACTGGATTTGTACCAAAGCAGTTAGACTCGGACGCTTGGCTTTCTTCTAGCTACGGCGAACCACTTCAGGAATTGGAGGTGCCGACTTCTAGCCAAAGTGAACTGCTACAGGGTGCGGCCGAAGTCAGGGAATTGCAACCGATCGCAGTGGGAATTCCCAGCGATGCGATCGAGGATAATTCTGATACGATCGCCCAAATAGACGCCATCCTCAAACGCCTGCGATGGAAAAAACCACAGGAAACCCAGTGTCTGGAACACAATTACGGCAAGTCGTCGCAGAGAGAGCTTTCTAGCGAAGAGTTAGTAGATTTCCTAGAATATCTAGAAATCTATAGCAGAACCACTGAGGAAATCCAGCGGCTGGGCTGGACTGCCAACCAAGGAAAAGATTATCTCAAACAAGGTTATGGCAAAGAAGCGCGCCATTTCTTAAATCAAGTAGAATTGCTCGACTTCCTGCAATATCTCGAATCTTTGCCCTAGGAATTCGGCAACTAAACAAGGCGCTGGAGGCTATTAGATTAAAGAAAACGGTTTTTTTACAGAGATTAAGGTTGAGAACCAAAGATTAGGGTAAAAAACCCGGTTTCTCGCCCCCCGTTGCTCCCGGATTAAAGAAACCGGGTTTTTTACAGAGATTAAGGTTGAGAACCAAAGATTAGGGTAAAAAACCCGGTTTCTCGCCCCCCGTTTATCCATTAAAGAGCTACTTTTGAACGTTAAAAATTAAAAATCAAAAATGAAGAATATTTCCTCATTTTTGATTTTTAACTTTTCATTTAGACGACAGCGGCGATCGGGCGGCTGGCGGAAGGACGGCGATCGATCACTTGATCGACTAATCCGTAGTCCTTTGCTTCTTCAGCCGACATGAAGAAATCCCGTTCGGTATCTTCTTCAATGCGGGAAAGCGGCTGACCGGTATGGTTGGCAAGATGTTCGTTCAGGCGGCGTTTGTGGTACAAAATCTCTTTAGCCTGAATTTCAATATCGGTTGCTTGTCCTTGAGCTCCGCCTAGAGGTTGGTGGATCATAATCCGGGAGTGAGGCAAACTCATCCGCTTGCCTTTAGCGCCGGCACTCAACAGAAAAGCGCCCATGCTGGCGGCCAAACCGAGACAAATAGTGCAAATGTCGGGCCGGATGTGGTTCATCGTGTCAAAAATGCCCATACCTGCTGTTACCGAACCCCCTGGGGAGTTGATATAGAGGTAAATATCTTTCTCCGGGTCTTCGGCGTCTAAAAATAGCAATTGGGCAACGATCAGGTTAGCCAAGTCTGAGTCAACCTGTTGGCCCAAGAAGACGATGCGATCGCGCAGGAGTCGCGAGTAAATGTCAAAGGCGCGTTCGCCGCGACCGGATTGTTCTATAACTGTTGGGATCATTGACGCCTGCCTGCCTATTACGTATCTTTTTTTAATTTTAGCGATTAGGGCTCAGTTATAGTTAGCGATCGGTGGCGTGCGATCGAGAAATCGGCAAAATCCTTGAACTGGGCGGGGTTGGGGCGTTAATTTGTGGAAGTTGTGGCGGGGGTGGGATCGGAAATCCGATCCTGCAGGCGATCGATGTTGAGGCAGCGGACATCAATAAACGTTAAATGTTGTTATGTGGCGATCGTATCATTGCCAGAACTGAAATCGCTCGATCGCCGCTGACACTAGGAAAATGGTCGAAAAATTCATCGACCGAATCACCAGCTTCGAGACAATCAAGCAGAGTTTTCATCGGGGCGCGAGTGCCGATTAAGACAGGATTTCCCCTAAAATTTCGGGGTCGCTATGAACGATAGTAGCTGCCTATTGCAAAGAAAAGGTTGTGACATCAAGACAATCTTCCTCCGTCCAGGTATCACTTGGCTCGAATAGCCTGTTAGTTTCCATCGCTAAATCCCCACTGGAATTCCATCGCATGAATCTTTTCTATCAAAGCTGAAACTTTAATCGGTGAATTATCAGGTACTAAATCGCGATCGACTATTTGTTGAGCCGTGGCAAGATTTTGACTTCCTATATCATCACTCGTATGAAAGACGAGACAATTCACTTGACTAAGCCGAGCCGACAGGAGTTGCAAAAGAGCCATCAGGACACGATTACCACCATAAGCTCCGCATCCCCAAAACCCTGTATGAATAATTAAACTGGGTGCTTTAGAAAACTCTAAATGTGACTCAATTCGTGCTGCTGAAAATGCAGTAAAGGCTGTTTTCAGGATGTATTCAATTTCTGCACTGCTATAAGAACCCTCGCCATAGGAAGGAGCTTCTATCGCAATAATGTTTGTGATTGTAGGCGGGTTTAGAGGTTTTGTAGCTTGTCCGATCGCATCTGATGTAGCTCGTCCAAAATTGTTGCCGTAAAGACCAAAAGGCCGCCCTTGTTCTGGATTGCGATCGGTAGAAATTGCACACCTCCGTTCCACCCCACGAATCAGAATCGGTGTAGGTTGTTCGCTCTCAACTGTCAATGGCTTAATGTTAGAATCTAGTAAAGCTTCTCGCAGTGAACTGAGTGATGGATGTTCGGCTACCTGCATTTCATCTTGGGCAAATAGCGAACCACCATAAGCACAAAAAAGATCGTGATGAGCGAAATTGAGATACCACTCCATCTGAGTGCTATCTTGGGATGGCTCGTACTCAAAATATCCCTTTCGCTCAGAAAGATCGGTCTGATGTTCGAGAGGAGAAAAATATTCTGGAAGTGGCATTGCATACCATCGGGAAAAAGCTAATTGACCCCGATGAGTGCATCCAGGTGGACAACAAATGTCATAAACGAGCTTCTTATTAGGGTGGTAAAATTTTGGTGGGTGAGAATTCATCAGAGCTTGTGTATCAAATGTCTGCCTACTGATCAAGCTATCTAATAAGTCGTTCATTGCTCTCTCGCTTCCAACATTGAAACACTTTTTTCAAACGTTAACCGCTAAAGACTGTGGATGTCAAGACCGACTAGCTCTTAGATACCGGAATTCTTGAAGAAGTCCGATATCTGGGGTATCTGGTTATTCTGTTTTTTTAGGAAGGCTTACTTATTGCTGACTACTCAAATTTTAATCTGCCAACCTCGGCGGTACATTCCATACAAAATTAACCACCAAAATAATACCGCAGTCACGGCAAATGCTAGGGAACCATTCAGCGGCCCCGCCCACGGCACAAACCAGTTTTCATAAATCCAAGTGTAAGTTGTTGAAGCATTTCCCCCGCTGCCGATATGGGTTTTCAACAGGATTCGGGCGACAATACCGGAAGCAACAAACAGGAAAATTGCATTCACTCCCATGATTTCAAACGGTCGCCCCCATTTCCAACCTCGCACTTCAATTGTTTCGTAGCAAGCTGCTAGCAATAGCAACGCCCAACCTGTGGTAAAAACTACATAAGAACTTGTCCAAAGTTGTTTGTTGATGGGTAAGGAAAATCCCCACAAGTGGCCGATTACCACGCAACAGAAGCCGCAGATTGCTAAGTTGATACTGGTGCGCGTTTTGATGGGCTGTACGCGCAGCCATTCTCCGGTAAAGTAGCCTGTGAGGACTGTGACAACTGCGGGTAAAGTGCTCAACAATCCTTCGGGATCGAAGGGGCCGCCTTTGTACAGGTGTTGGCTACCGAGAATTAGCCGATCGACATATCCCCCTAAATTTCCTTCTGGCGTGAGTTCGCCGGCAGTGTACCCCCCTACAGCAAATACGGTTAATGCACCCCAATAGCCCAAAAGCACGGCAACAGCGAGCAGTTTTTGATGGCGGGGGGAAAGGTTGAGAATGGCGATCGCACTGATGAAATAAGCTAAGCCGATGCGCTGCAATACTCCCATGATGCGGATTTTACCGAAGTTTTCCACTGGGGCGTTGTTGAGAAGTACGTCAAGGGCGATCGAAGATGTATTTAGCAGTAATCCTAATATAAATAGAATCGCGGCGCGACGCGCAATTCGCCAGTAAATATTTGAAGAAGGGAGAAGGAAGGAGGAAGAAGGAAGAGGGTTTTTTGCGGATTCTGATTTTTCCTTTGTTTGTGTAATTTTTGAGGTTTCTATTCCGGTTTTTGGATAATTTTGAAGATATTTAGACAGCGAGAAAGACATCGCGCAGCCAACGATGAACAAGAAAAACGGAAATACTAAGTCTGTCGGGGTGCAGCCGTGCCATTCTGCGTGTTCTAGCGGTGGATACACCTGTTCCCAACTACCGGGGTTGTTGACTAGAATCATCGAGGCGATCGCAATTCCGCGAAAAACATCAAGGGATTTGAAGCGCATAAATTAAGGATCGCGAATTCAATAACTTACAATTTTAATTGTTATTGTGGGATGGGCGTCCCGCCCGTCCAAAAAGAACGGGCCCGACGCCCATCCAAAAAGAACGGGCGGGACGCCCATCCCACTTTCAAGAGTGGAAATTATTTAATTCTCATTCCTAAGTTATTTGTTCACTGTTCACTGTTCACTGTTCACTGTTCACTGTTCACTGTTCACTGTTCACTGTTCAGTATCTTAGCTGATGCCCATTTCCTAATTCTTTTTAGCCCAATTCCCAATTCTCCATGCCCCTATACCCCATGCCCCATGCCCAATTCCCCACTACCTATATCTCTATTCCTTCCAGAGTCATTATGACTGCATTCTTCATCAACATATCGCAGCGTTCTGCATAAAAAGATGCTGCCTTATCATACTTGTTGATTTGCAAAACGCGCAGAAACATTTGCCTTGCTTGCGCGAATTGCTGCTGGTAGTGAAAAAAAATTCCCTGTTCAAAATAAGTTTGAGTTTGTGCTTTTAGTTCGATCATTGTCGCCGAGTCGCCGTCGTAAATTTCAAATACAGCAACAGGTGTTTGTTTTCCTTTTACTTGAACGCGATCGAGAAACCGGCACTTGTAATGTTGAGGATCGTCTATCCGGCAAAGGGTTTGGACGCTAGCTACAATAGCAACTCCATAAAGCTTTGTCAATCCTTCCACGCGGGAAGCTAAATTAACTGCATCAGAAATCACCGTACTTTCCATTCGTTCCGCTTCGCCAATCGTACCTAACATTAAAGTCCCCGTATGCAAACCAATCCCTATCGAAATAGGTTGATAGCCACTGTTTTGCCTGTGTCTATTATAAATTTTTACTTGATGCTGCATCTCAATTGCTGCTTGCACAGCATCTTCAGCCCTGTTAGGAAACAAAGCCATAATCCCGTCACCAATATATTTATCTATAAAACCGTTGTACTCGCGGATAACTGGGCCAACTCGGCTTAAGTAAGAGTTAAGAAATTCAAAGTTTTCTCGCGGAGACATACTTTCTGACAGACTTGTAAATGATCGAATGTCGGCAAACATAATCGTCATTTCTGCTTGTACAGAGTCTCCTAGTCTGGCATCAACGATGCTTTCTCTTTTGAGAAACTTCAAAAATTCACGGGGTACAAAACGGGCTGAGGCGGCTGCAATTTTTTCTAGTTCGCTTTTGCTGGACTCGATTTGATTGAGCGATCTAAATGCTCTCAGTGCGGTGACTACTGTGGTAAATAATTTTTTGTTAGTAAGTTCTGTTTTGGTTTTATAATCATTGATATCGTAGCTGACAATTACTACATCTTCTGGCACTTGTCCGGGCTGTCCAGTGCGTAAAATAATCCGCACAATTTGATTATTTAAAATATCGCGGATGTATTTAACTACTTCCAAGCCTGCTTCTTCTGTTTCCATAACTACATCGAGTAAAATCAATGCTATGTCATAGTTATTTTGAATTATTTCTTTAGCTTCTTTTCCTGAGTAAGCGCTGATAAATGTTATACTTTTACCTTCAAATTTAAAATCGTTTAAGGCTAGTTTAGTAATATTATGAATTTCTATTTCATCATCTACAATTAAGATTTTCCAACTTTCTTCTAGCGGTTTTTCTTCCGCCTCGTCTTCCTCGGCAAATATTAATTCATCGTCGCTCGCCGCGATTAATTCGTCATCGCCTGCAGCCAACAGGTTTTTACTAGCTTCTGACATATATCGTTCTCCTATATAAAACTTATATCCATGTGGGCCGTATAATAACTAACTGCTCATTTTAGCGGGAAATTCAATCATAAATCTTGTGCCTTTATTTACTTGACTTCTACAGCTAATTGTGCCTTTTAGTTTTTGAGTAACAAGGTTATAAATAATGTGCAGTCCCAATCCCGTGCCTCCCTGACCTCTTTTGGTGGTAAAAAACGGTTCAAAAATTTTACTGAGATTTTCTGGGTCAATTCCTTTGCCGTTATCGGCATATTCAAATATTAGCCGATCGCCCTCTAGTTTGAAATCAAAAGCCAGAACTCCTTCGTCTTCTACATCGTAGGCGTGAATTAGCGAATTCAACACCAGATTTGTCACAATTTGACACACTACGCCGGGGTAACTGTCCACAACAATATTTTCATCACACTTAATCTGTATTTTGTGCTTAGTTCTTTTTAGTTTGGCTGTTAAGGATGTCAAAATTTCCTCTAGATAGTTTTTAACATTAAACGTGCGTTTTAACTCGCTCGACTGATCCACAGCTACTTCTTTAAAACTGTGAATCAAGTCTGCTGCCCGCGTGAGGTTAGATAAGATCATATTACTGCTTTGCACGGCGGTATCCAGAAACTTTTCTAACTCGGAACGTTTTATTTGGCCGTTACTGTAAACCTCAAAAAACTTTGTGGCTTTTTCAGCAAGCAGGGAGGCGGCGGTGATGCCGATGCCGATGGGAGTATTGATTTCGTGGGCAACACCTGCAACCAACCCTCCGAGGGCAGCCATTTTTTCCGATTCTACCAGTTTATTTTGAGCCGATTTTAAGTCTTCTAAAGTTTGGGAGAGTTCGGAGGTACGCTGCTGTACTAAATTTTCGAGATTTTGATTGAATTGGTGCAAGTTGGCGTAAAGTTGGGCATTTTCGATGGAGATAGAAATTTGAGAAGACAGCAGTTTTAATATTTCTAACCTGTCTTGTGTGAAAGCGCCTGTAGTCAGATTGTTTTCTAAATATAGGATGCCCGTGAGTTGGCCTTGATTAATTAACGGAGTGCAAAGAATTGATTTAGGTCGAACGGCCATTATATAGGGTGTGCGAGTAAATTGTCCTTCGCGGCTGGCATCGTTTAAAACTATACTTTCCTGGGTGCGGGCAACGTAATTGACAACTGCAACTGCCAGCAAAGTTACTTCTCGATCGTCGGCTACAAAATCTATCGGAATTGATTGCATGACAGCAACGCGATCGACATCTACAGATCCTGATGCTTCAATCACCCATTGACCCTCTTTTTCTAGTATTAAAAAGCCTCTTTGCCCTCCGGCATTTTCAATAACAATTTTCATCATTTTTGCCAGCAGTTTGTCTAGAACTATTTCGCCCGCTAAGGTTTGCGATGCTTTAACTGCTGTGGTCAAGTCTAGCACGCCTGCAGCGTCGTTCGTAGTGGAAGCGCTACTGGTAGATTTGTGAGTTTCAATATTAGTTGAAATCGAGCTTGAAGTTAGCAAGTGCGAGTATTTGGATTCTAAATGCGCTGCTTTGGCTGTTGCTCCCCAGCGTTGATAGCAATAACGCGCTTCTGTTAAGTAAGTTTTAGAATTTTTTTCTCTTCCTATGGATAGATAAAATGCTCCTGCCAATTCTGCTGCTAGTGCTTGTACTTGTATGTATCCGTTTTCTTGGGCTCCTTCAATTGCGCGATCGTAATATTCCATTGCTCTCACAATATTGCCCAAAACACGCGCTTTTTCTGCCGTAACTAAGTCGCATTTGTGCTGAAGATTCATGGGTGCATAAAGCGCTTTCTGTTGCAGTTTTTTTCGGTTACTGACAGCGTAAAAAATATGCTCTTCTTGTTCCCCCTCTGTTGCAGATGGATAGGCGGCTAGGCGGGCTAGAGAATCGTAAAACTGATATTCAGAAACATTAATAAAGCCTGCAACTCCGTCTAAATATACTTCGGCTAGCGCTGAATTTTCTAGGGCTGTAGCGGTATCTCCAAATAAATAGGATATTATTAATTTCTGCAAATAAAAGTGCTGTAATCCCACGCGATCGTTAGCTTTTAACAGTAGCGACAACAACTTTTCTTCGCTGTATGCTTCACCTAATACCAGGTGTGTACTTTCCGATTTTCCCATCAATTGCAAAATAGTTTGCAGATATATTTGATTCCAAGTTAATACAGTTTCTTGCTTGAGTTGAAACAGCAAATGGTTGTAACTTACTATTCTTCGTTCCAGTTGTGGCAATTCTTGACCGAGGAAATACAAAGACTGACAAATATTTACGGCTGAATATCCGACACATTCTAAATCCCCATTTTCTAACGCGCTTTGATAGGCGTCTTCTAATAGCGGCAAAGAGTCTTTAACGTGATGCTTGCCGTTCATCAAAATGAATGCTACTAAATTAAGCGTTTTGCTTTTGAATTCTAACACATTTAATCTATCGCTCAAATTTAAAGCTAATTGACCAAAGCGATCGCCTGATTCAATATCTCTAACTATTCCTTTTAAAATTGCTCCGTAATTAGCATAACCGAAGGCAGAAAAAGTAGAGTTTCCGTAATTAATAGATAAATTAACTTGCTCGCACACAATGAGCGGCAGCAGGACAGGTTCAACTATAAATGTAGCTGAAAACATACTGGAAAGCACACACATAGTGGCTAATTTGTGCGGATTTGTCATAATCGGTAAGTCTATTAAATCTTCTATTTTTTTGTCTTTTAAATAAGCTGCTGTTTTAGCAAGTGCTTGCTGAATGTGGAGGGGAATCGGCGATTCAGGAAAGTTAATTCCTAACATTTTTAGTGCTTCCCGACCAATTTTTACCGATTCTTGGAGTTTTGTTTGCATCGCACAAGCTATGATTCTGATTTCAAACACTTTGATTTTGTCTAGTTCATTTGTTGCGTGTTGCAGGACAATTATCGCCCATTTTTCCATGGGTTCAAAGTCGGTATTCAGGTAAGCAGCTTCTGCTGCTGACTCGTAGAGTGCCAGAGTTAAGTCGTAGTCAGTTTGCCAACTTTCGGGGGGCAGCAGTTCAATACCTGCGGTTAAATATTTGAGGGCAAGTTGGTAAGCGGCACTTGCTTTTGCTTTGCGGCCTGCAATTAAATTTAATTGGCATAATTGAAATTGTTCTAATTGACTGCTGATGATTCCTTTGGCAGAATTTAGTTGGTTTACGGTATCAAAAATATGCTCTTCTAATTGCTCTGGCGGTGCATTTTGAAGTAAAAAGTTGCCTATCTTGAGATGAATTTCTTGTTTTTGATAATCGGATATTAAAGCATAAGCTGCTTGCTGCACTCTCTCATGCAAAAATTTGTACGTGGCGCTCGAAACATCAGCTACTGGCAGGGAAAATTTATCGGTAAAGTCTCTAGATATTGTGTCTGTTACTTCTGTGCTTGCTGCTAGTGCGATCGGAATTTTGTAGGCGTTATTCACGAGCAAAATCAGACCGGACTGAAGTGCCTCACCGAGGTCTGTTGCTGCGGAAGCCAGAGGTTGTTCGGCGATTGTCGAGAGAGTTTTCAAATCAAATTTGTTCCCGATACAAGCGGCTAATTTAAGCAGTTCCTGGGTATTCTCTGAAAGTTTCTGAATGTTATCTATCATTAATTCTACAACATTGTCAGTTATTCCCATTTCTTGTATTTGTTCGATATCCCACTGCCACTCGCCTGTGACATGGCATTTTTTCACAATTTGCTCTGAGATTGGTTGCGCTAAGCCCGATAGGTTAGGTTCAGCTAGCTCGACCACATTATTCGAGGGTGAAAGTTTAAATTGAATCAAACTTTTTGAGTAAAGAAATTTTATTAATTGAGTTAAAAAGAATGGATTTCCAGCGGTTTTTCGCCAAAGCAATTCTGCTAAACTTAGGGATTTTTCTGGGGCGCAGTTCAAAGTATCTGCAACGAATTGGTTGACGCTGCTTATATCTAAAGCCGAAAGGGCGATCGCACTCACAGTGCCGCCTGCTTTTTTAATTGCTTCGGCGGTAATGATTAGGGGATGATTTGCATCTACTTCCTGCTCTCTATAAGCTCCAATTATTAATAAATATTGAGTCCCCATGTCAGTTGCTAGCAGTTCTATTAACTTGAGAGATGCTGAATCGATCCACTGCAAATCGTCCAGGAAAATTACTAGGGGGTGTTCTTTTTGAGCAAAGACGCGGATGAAGTTTTGAAATACTAAATTAAAGCGATTTTGAGATTCATTGGCTCCTAAATCGGGGACGGGGGGCTGCGGCCCGACAATCAGTTCTACTTCAGGAATAGCTTCAATAATTACTTGGCAGTTGCCACCCAGTGCTTTTAAAAATTTTTCTTTCCAAACATGGATTTCTGCAGCATTTTGTGTGAATATTTGGCGCAACAAATCTTGAAAAGCTTGGAGCAAAAAAGCGTAAGGAATATCTCGTTTAAATTGCTCAAATTTGCTGTCAATAAAATACCCATTTTCCCGCCGACTCGGCTTGTAAACTTCATATACTAACGAGGATTTGCCCACACCTGCAGAACCGGAAATCAGCACGATTTCTGTATTGCCCCGCCTCATACGCTGGAAGATACTGAGAAGCAGATTAACTTCTGCTTCTCGCCCGTAAAATTTTTGGGAAATTTGCAGGTGACTTGACTGATCTTGCTCGCCGAGGGTTATGTGGGAAATTTCGCCTATAGTTTGCAGTTGATCGAGACAATTTTCCAAGTCGTACAAAAGTCCGAAAGCACTTTGATACCTGTCTTCGGCTGTTTTTGCTAAGAGTTTTATGACGATATCGGAAACGACTTGAGGAATCTCCTTGGTTCCTACTTGATTGATTCTGCCTTCGATGCTTTTGCTTTCTACTTTTTTATTTCTGTTTTCCCAAGGAGAAACTGGCGTTTTAGCAATATGGCAGTGTACTAATTCCATGGGATCGATCGCCTGAAAAGGCAATTCACCACAAAGCATTTCATAAAAGGTGACGCCTAAAGAATAAAAATCGGTGCGGTAGTCGATCGCCCGATTCATGCGCCCCGTTTGTTCAGGAGACATATAGGCGAGAGTGCCTTCGAGTAAATGGGGATGGCTGGGGGCGGGGTTTTCGCCCGGTAGCAGGGAGGCGATCGCAAAATCAGCAATCTTTACATCTCCTGTCTCGATATTGACAATAATATTGCTGGGTTTAATATCCTTATGGATGATGTGGTGTTCGTGAAGTTGCCCAAGAGTTTCTGCTAGTTTGATGCCAATATGCAGAAATTGTGGTAACTCTAGCTGGTTGTTGCTGAGAAACTCTTTTAGGGAAATCCCACCAAAATCTTCTAAAACTAAAACAGGAAAGTGATTGTATGTTTCTATTTTGTAAAGCTTGACTATTCCGGGCAAACTCAAATTTTTAAGAATTTCGGATTCGTGCAGAAGTTGGGATATTTGCGCTGGGGTAGGGTATGGCGGCGTGAGAGTTTTGAGGATAACGGGTTTTTCTTCCTCAAGCTGCACCCCTCGATAAATAACTGTGTGAGGGTTTGTATAAAGTTCTTCGTCAATGCGGTATCCAGGGATAGAAATCATGATATTTGGGGGTTATTTGAAAGATCCGGTTATACAATTTTAAATGTTAGATTGGGAATGATTTATCACATAAGGGTTTGGATCTGACCTACAGTTACATTCTTTTTTGCCACAAGTATTATTAAGTAAGTGGAAATACACATCACCGAGCGAGTGCGGTTTTTACGGCAGTAAACTGGCTACTATTATATAGCTGAGCTAAAACCCTCCCTAAAGAGTCCTCCTAGATACTTTTTTGGTCGCTTATTTAGTTATCTCTATTTTAGTCTTCAAAAAATCCGAAATTGCACTTTGCTATCCCACCAGTGCCAAAATAAACGGGTGCGTGCAAATCAACAGCTAAAATCTAAAAAAATCATGCAGAATATAACTGCCTCAAATCCAGCTAATGCGACCGATCGCGCTTTTGGCACCGCAGACATTCAATTGCTGGTAGTGGATATAGACGGCACGATCGCAGGTATGTCAAATACTATCCGAGAACCAGTCAAGCAGGCAATTTTGGCGGCCGAGTCGCGGGGAGTGAAAGTAGCCGTCGCTACGGGCAGGATGTACCGATCAGCTTTGCGTTTTCACCGCGACATCGGCTCAACATTGCCACTGATTTGCTACCAGGGCGCATGGATTCAAGATCACGCTACTCAAAAACGGCTGCGGCACTTGCCGCTGTCGAAACAAACTGCTCTGCAACTGTTAGATTATTTTGAAGAACCGCATTTGCGACCGCTGCTTTCGATCCATTTCTACATTGACGACCAACTTTACGTGCCGGAAATTACCGCAGCTACCCGAATTTATGCCGAACGATCGGGCATTGAACCAATGGTGATTAAAGATTTGCGGCGAGATATTCCGGGGGAACCGACGAAAGTTTTGGCATTGTGCGAGAATCCGGGGGTACTCGACGGCTTGCTCAGCAGTATGCGGCAGCGCTACACGCCTGCGGAGCTTTATTTGACTCGATCCGTTGCTACTTTTTTTGAAGCTACGCATCCTGTGGCGAATAAGGGAGATGCGGTGCAGTATTTAGCGGAGGAACTTTTGGGTTTGCAGGCGGCGAATGTGATGGCGATCGGCGACAATTTTAATGATGTAGAAATGATTGCCTATGCGGGTGTGGGCGTGGCAATGGGCAATGCTCCTGATGGCGTGAAGGCTGCTGCTGATTGGGTGGCGCCGGATGTGGAGGAAGATGGGGTGGTGGCTGCGATCGAACAATTTGTTTTGGGCGATCGTTGATATTTCTAGCACCAATACCGCAGGGGCGGGTTTAGCGACATTTGGAAAAAATCTAGATCTACCCGCCCCGACCCAGCGACAATTTATTATATAACTGTCTAGTTTTGAGTTCTATGCAATCAAGTTTTGATGATCAAAAACAATCCACACTTTCGGATTTTTCGAGATCAAGTGCAATCAATTACTTTTTTTGCAACATCGAATATTTATTTAACGAACCGCGAAGACGCTAAGAACGCGAAAGAAGAATTGAAGAAAGCGGGGCGGGCTTACATATCTTCTGGATGTGAATTATAGATAATTTAAAACTCTTAAAAATGCCTTGCAACAGAAAAAGCACCGACGACTGGCCGTGTTTCGTCTCGGTGCTTCTTCTGGTTCGCTCCTCACACGTCCATCAATATAGCTGACTGAGTAAATTGTGTCAATACTTTTTCCAAAAATTGTTTTTTGAGTCGGCTGCAGCCGGGGTTCCGGCGCGGTGGAGCGATGCAAAACTCTTGGAATGCAAGGGTTTGACTCGATCGCCCAAGGGTTGCCTCGATCGGAAAAATTTTACTTGACTTCCACCAGCCAGTCCAAAATCAGAGCGTTGACTTCACTGGGCCGCTCGTCGTGGGGACAGTGGCCTGTGTTGGGAATTGAAACAAATTTCACTGGTTTATCGTTGGCGGCCAATTGTTGATAAATCTGGCTGCCGGCGATGGGCGTCCAGGGGTCGTCTGCGCCCCAAAGTACCAATAACGGACGATCGACTTTGGGCAGCAATTCTGACGGTTGAGGGCCTGGAGGGGCTGTGAGAATCGATGCAAACACTTGTTGAGCTCCGGGCTCGCAGGAGGGGGCGTGCAGGAGTTCTACGAGTTCGTCAGTGATGGCTTCGCGGTTCCCGTAGACTTGGCGCAGGGTGTTGCGGATGCGGTGTTTTTGGCGGATGTTGTTGAAGACAAAGGGGCCGATCAGGGGCGATCGAACTAATTTAGTAAAAGTCCCCATCACTACTCGCAGCGGGAAATTCAGTTCGTCGGGCCGGTGGTTGAGCCCGCCGGCACAGTTGATTAAGACACCGCCGGCTGATATTTCTGGATGGTTGGCGACTACCATCAAACTCAGCAAAGCGCCGATCGAATTCCCGACAAATACCGCCGGTTCTAGTACCATATCCGCCCAGAAATCAGTCAGCAATTCTTCCCACAATTCCAGAGTGTAATCTAGGGCTGGTTTGGCGGAAGCACCGAATCCCAGCAAGTCCAAAGCAAATACGCGATAGCCGCCGGCTGCGAGTACGGGGATATTTTGCCGCCAATGTCCGATCGAAGCCCCAAATCCGTGAATCAAGATCAGAGGGCGGCCGGTTCCTTGGACGGTATATTGGATTTTGTGACCTTTCCAAGTCCAAATTAATTTTTCAAAGCTGGTTGCAGATACTAATTGTTGTGCAGTCACGGCTCTAAATGTAAATTTTCGTTAACTTCTTTCATCATAGCAGAAGTCAGTAGTCAGTAGTCAGTAGTCATGAATTATTGGTTATTGGTTATTGGTTATTTGTTATTTGTTATTTGTTATTTGTTATTTGTTATTTGTTGTAATGCCCAATGCCCAATGCCCAATGCCCAATGCCCAATGCCCAATGTCCAATGCCCAATGCCCCATGCCCCATGCCCAATTCCCCATTCCCAATTCCCAATTTTTACTTTTTTTGTAGCAACCAATAAGTCATCATATTCCCCTTACCTTTTACCGGAATTACGCCTCGCCTCTCAAACAAATACTTATCTTTCAAAAGCTCATAAGTAACATCAGTAACTTGAATTCTGCCGGCAAAACCCGTAGCTTCCATCCTCGCCGCTACATTCACCGTATCTCCCCACAAATCATAAGTAAACTTGCTCACACCAATCACTCCCGCAACCACCGGCCCGGAATTGATGCCAACGCGAATTGCCAGTTTTTCCCCTGTCTCGGCGCACAACTTTGCTATTTTTTCCTGCATTCCCAGGGCCATTTGGGCGATCGCCTCGGCATGATCCTGTCTCGGCGTAGGCAATCCCCCGACTACCATGTAAGCATCGCCAATAGTCTTAATTTTCTCCACACCGTACTTTTCAGCTAACTGGTCGAAGTGCGAAAAAATTACGTTCAAGCGCTTTACCAACTCGGTGGGAGACATTCTAGCAGACAACTCAGTAAAGCCAACAATATCAGCAAATAAAACACTTACTTGGGCAAAACTGTCGGCGATCGTACTTTGCTCTGCCTTCAAGCGTTCTGCGATTGGTTTGGGTAAAATATTTAACAGCAACTTCTCGCTTTGTTCTTGTTGAATTTTCAGCTCTTCTTGGGCTAACTTGCGCTCTGTAACGTCAGAAACAGTACCCTCATAGTAGATCAGCTCACCTTTTGCATCTCGAACAGCCCGAACATTTTCTGACACCCAAATCCGGCGCCCGTCTTTGCGACATACCATAGATTCAAACCCAGAAACGGCATTTTCAGCATCCATAGCAGCCACAAATTCGCGGCGGCGTTCTGGGTCAACATACAGTTGCTGAGCAATATTGTTAATCTCGGACATCAGTTCTTCTGGCGAGTCGTAACCGTACAATTTTGCCAAAGCTGGATTAGCGCTGAGATAGCCTCCTGAAGGCGTGCTTTGAAAAATGCCTTCCATCGCATTTTCTACAATGCTGTGATATTTTTCTTGGGCAATACGTAGCAATTCTTCTGCTTGTTTCCGCTGAATCAAAGAACCTAATTGAGTGCCTACCGCATTGAAAACGTCTATAAATTGTGCGTCTTTCCCTTCCGACGAAATTTTAAAGAAAACTAGCACTGCCAATACTTCATCGCCTACCAAAATCGGCACACCAAAACCCGCTTTGAATCCGAGTTCTAGTGCTATTTGACTTCGGAAAAAATGCGGGTAGCCCCTGGAAATATCTTCTACCCATTCCGGTTGCTTGGATGCCCAAACTCGTCCCGGCAGGCCTATATTCATGGCAAATGTCAGTTGTTCGCTTTGCTTGCGGAACGCATCCATCCTCGCGTTGCTGGCATACCAGCCCCTGGCAGATTGCAGCACAGTTGCTTCTGCATTGGGAATCCAAGCTTCTCCTACATCCCATCCGATTGTTTCGCCCACTTGGTGCAAAATTACTTCTAAAGCTGAGTGAAAGTCTACAGCTTCGCCGATCGCCCGCGTCGTTTCCAGCAAAAACCGGATTGATTCTTCAGCCCGCTGCCGTTCTGCGATTTCTTCCTGCAATCTAGAATTGCGATCGTGCAGTTCCCTAGCTTGCAGTTGCAGTTTGCATTGCAGCGAACGAAGAGAAAGTTGGTTTTGGACGCGGGCTAAGACTTCTTCTACTTGAAACGGTTTAGTAATATAATCCACTCCTCCTACTTGAAAAGCTTTAACTTTTTCCAGCACGTCATCTAGCGCACTAATAAAAATTACCGGAATATCTTGAGTTTTTTCGCTTAACTTTAACTGCTCACAAACTTCATACCCGTTCATTTGTGGCATATTAATATCTAGTAAAATTAGATCGGGAGGAGATATTTGTGCCCCTTGCAAAGCCAAGTGTCCGTTAATAGCCTTCCTGACATGATACCCGTAAGATGTCAGCATAGTGGATAAAAGTCGCAAATTATCCGGCATATCGTCAACGATCAGAATGTCTTTACGAGTCGCTGATAATGGATGGTCGTTCATCATAATATAATTGAGTTAAATCGATAATGATATCTATCCGAAAATTATCGACTAAATCTGTTAAAGCGTTAGCGAGATTTGCCTCAGTTTCGGGAATTTCCTTGATCAGATCGAGGATGCGGTTGTCGTCAACACAAAGTGCTGCTCGGTGCAACTCGACCACCCAGTCTGTGGGCATTACACTCAAATCCTCGGTGGTCAAACTTTTAAGCAGCGTCGGTGTAGAAAAAGAAGTAGATAAGTTCTCTTTTTCATAAATATAACGCAGGTTGAGGTGATGCGCTATCTTTTCAAAAAGTACCTCTTCCCGAAACGGTTTACATATCAAATCGTTACAACCAGCAGACAAAATTATTTGTCGCTGCTCATCAAAAGCACTGGCCGTCAAGGCAATAATTATTGTTTCTTTACCTTCGAGAGTTTTCTTAATCTCTCTTGTCGCTTCATACCCATCTATCACGGGCATCAGCATATCCATTAATATCAAGTGCGGCTTCCAAGTTAAATGCAAAGCAATTGCTTCTTGACCGTTAGTTGCTTCCCGGACTTCAAATCCCAGGGGTACTAGCAGCTTAAGCAGCAGTTGGCGATTTTCCGCTACATCTTCAACTATTAATATCCGATAAGTTTCCTGTCCTGCTTCTAAACCAATAACTTGTTTAATCGGTGGTTTTTCTTGTTCATCACTTTCTGTCACTAAGTTAACCCAGATATTAAAGCTAAAAATTGTGCCTTGGCCGAGTTGACTTTCAACAGCAATATCACCTCCCATAATTCGGACAAATTGTTGGCTAATCGGCAATCCCAGACCAGTTCCCTGCATGGAATTTCGACCAGTTTCGGTTTGTACAAAGGGCTTGAATAATGTGGAAAGTTCCGAGGGAGAAATGCCGGGTCCCGTGTCGGCAATTTCAAAATACAATTGGGATTTGTTTTCTTCTATGGCGTCTTTTTCAGCGTGGCTACTGACGCGCAAAGTAACGGTTCCGTGTTGAGTAAATTTAATTGCATTGCCGAGTAGGTTAATTAAAACTTGCCGCAATTTAGCTTCGTCTGTTTGAATGTACTGCGGCAAATTATGGGGATTTTCAAAAATTAGATACAAGCCTTTTGAGTTGGCTTTTAGTTGCAGCATTTCTTTGAGACTGTTGAGAAAGTCGTAGAGATTAAAGCGGCTGGGATTGATAGTAATTTGACCTGCTTCTATTTTGGACATTGACAAAACATCATTGATGAGTTCTAGCAAATGTTCGCCGCTGCGGTTAATAATTTCTATGTATTCTTTTTGTTCTTCCGTGATAGAACTGTTGCGGGCCATGACTTGGGAAAAACCGAGAATGGCGTTGAGAGGTGTCCGGAGTTCATGACTCATGGAAGCGAGAAATTGGCTTTTGGCGCGGTTGGCCACTTCGGCGTTTTCTTTGGATTTAATCAGTTCCATTGACTGCCTTTGAGTGCGAGCGAGCAATTCCGCTTGCTGTAATGCTACTCCTAGCTGAGTACCTACATCAACTGCAACGTTGATTTCAGCTTCGCTCCACTGGCGGGGAGCTGAATTTTGATAGGAGCCTAGTAATCCCCAGAGCGTTTTTCCGCAGAAAATTGGCACAATAATGTAGGATTTAGCTTGAAATTTTTCTAGTAAGTGGATGTAACAATTATCGAAACCTTGCTTGTAAATATCTGGGACACAAAGGTAAGTTGTACCTCGGCTGTAGGCTCCGCCTTGGGTTTGTTGCAAATAGGTATCGCGTACTTCTTGTGAGGGGCTATCTAATTCTTTGACGACGCAACGGTCGCTGTCTAAAGCGCCTTCAGTAAGGTTAGAATCAGTCTCCTGTGCTTGGATGAAAGAAACCCACTTGCGATCAAGGGATTCGGCTACAAATTCGCCACTCCAGTCTGGATTGAAACGGTAAATAGCGACTCGATCGCACTTCATGGTTTGGCGCAATTCTCGGGTTGTGGCGTGAAAAATTTCTCGGATATCTAAAGTCTGCCGCATTCTTTCAATGATGCGGGCGATCGCTCTTTGTCGTAAAGCACTTTCTTGCAGTTCCGTTTCTGCTTGCTTGCGTTCGGTAATATCTACAGCCATTAAAGCAATGCCGATCGCTGTACCGTTATCGTCAATTAGCTGAGTATTATACCACTCGCAGATGATAATTCTGCCGTCTTTAGTCAGATTTTCAGTAGTCCCGCTGGATTTGGCGTTCAAGTCGTGATTGGAAATCTCAGATAATTGCGGTTGATAGCTTTCAGGTACGATTAAATCGGAGGCGACTCGACCAATCGCTTCTTGCTCACTGTAGCCAAAAATAGCAACGGCTGCGGGATTCCAAGTAATAATTTCAAAATTGAGGTTTAACTCGATAACCGCGATCGGCGTTTGCTGCAATAAAAATGAGATTCTTTGTTGGGACTCTAGCAGTTTTTCTTCTGCTAATTTGCGGTCTGTGATGTCATTAGCAGTGCCGAGAATTTGTTTGGGTTTACCATCGCTTGTTCTGAGAAATACTGTATCCCAACTGTGCATCCACCGCCATTCACCGTTTTTGTGTTTCATTCGGTATTGACATTCAATGACATCACCGTCTTTGGCTCGATCAACTTTTTGGATGCTTTCAAAAAAGTTTGGCAAATCGTCGGAGTGCATCAGAAGTGGCATCATTGCTGTACCCATATCTTGTATTTCTTGGGTGGTGTATCCGAGCATCGTCGAAATTTGTCGATTGGTATAAACATTCCGCTGTTCAATTACATCGTAAACGTACAACAGGTTGGGATTGGAATCGGCGATCGCTTGAATGAAGTGCTGGCTTTCTCTGAGTGCGGATTCTGTTTGTTTACGAACGCTAATATCTCGCGCCACGATAATCACTGAATCTGGAGTCAGCGGAGAAACTTTAGCATCGAGGCAAACGTCGCGCTCTCCGACTTTAAAGCTATATTCAACATTGATAGTTTGCTTCGTTTTCAGAGCTTGTTGGATCGCATTTAATAGTAAATCTGCTATAGGTTTCGGCAAGACTTCGTGAGCGGTTTTGTTAATCATTTCGCTTGGAGGTTTCACCAAATTTGTTGATGCTGTCGGGGCGATTTTGATGCAGCGCCCTTCTGCATTTCTCACTAAAACTGTGTCAGTCATGGCGGCAAAAATAGCCCGCAATTCTGTTTCCGATTCTTGCAGAGCTTGCTCGGCACGGACGCGGGTGCGAATTTCTGCTTGCAGCACTTTATTTTGCCGATCGAGCTGCTGAATTCGGTTTTTTTCTCGTTCGATCAGTTTAGCTTGAGCGATAGCGAGCCCTACTTGAGCCGCCACAGCTTCTAATAAGTCTATTTCCTCGGAAGTCCATTCCCGGTAACGATCGCACTGGTGCAAACAGATAGCACCGTTGGCCCGGCCTTGGTAAGAAGTGCGAATTGCCAGCATCGATTTTAACCCAACCTTCTGGCAAATCGGTTGAACAGCTTGCAAAAGAGGGTCTGAATAAACATTGTTCGAGGCGATCGCCAGATCTTGTATCATCATTTGTATGACGTGAGGATTGCCCCAAATTGGAACAGGTACGTTCCGAATAGATTCGCAATCGGGTTCGAGATACTCTGCCGCCAGAGGAATATCGACTTGGGGAGTAGTGACGTAAGTATGAATCAAACAGCGATTGACGCAGAATGCCAGACCGACTTGAGTGGCAGCTATTTGAAATATTTGTTCTGGCTGCAAGCTTGAGCGAATTTCTTGAGTTATTTTTGCAATCAGCAATTCTCGCTGAACTTGCCGTTCTAAAGCAGCTTTAGCTCCAGCCATTTCTATTTCTGCGTGCTTGCGCTCGCTGATATCAAAAAGTACGCCATACCAAACAATATCGCCATTATCGCGCATTTCTGGTCGAGAATTAGATTGGAGCCATTTGAGTTTACCCGACGGCGTAACAATCCGCCATTCACAGGCAAAAGGTTCTAAAGTTTGGGCGCTAGTAGCAATTTGTTTTACCAGATATTCGTGGTCATCTGGATGATTTTGATCGAAGCAAAAGTCGGGACATTTTAATATTTCCTCACTCTCTAATTCGTAAATCTCCCGACAAGCATAACTAATATATTCAAACTTAAAATTTCCCTCTGGTTTCTTGATAAATTGATAAAGAACTCCCGGTATATTGACCGCCAATTTTTGCAACCGCGCTTTGCTTTCCCGGAGTGATTGTTCTGTTCGCTTGCGAAATTCTACCTCTTGTTGCAGTTGGGCATTCTGCTGTTTTAATTGTTTTGATAGCTGTTGTATAGTCAATTGACTTTCGATCCTCACTAAAACTTCTTCCACTTGAAAAGGCTTAGTAATGTAGTCAACACCGCCGACTTCAAAAGCTTTGACTTTGTGAAAAGTTTCCTCAAAAACACTCAAAAAAATAACCGGAATTTCCTTAGTTTTTTCGTTGGATTTCAGTCTAGCACAGACTTCATATCCGTTCATTTTGGGCATAGCAATATCTAGCAAAATTAAGTCTGGGAGAACTGCTAAATTAGCATTGACCGCCATTTCTCCCGAAATCGCCCGCTGAACTTTATACCCTTCTTTCGTCAATATATTTGATATAAACCGCAGGTTGTGGGGCTGATCGTCAATAATTAAAATGTGAATACTTTCTTTGTCAAATATCATTTTTTGTCTGGTCATTGTGATTTTTTTATTTCTAGCAGCAGATTGATGATTTAATATATTTAGCGATTTCTTCCGCTCATCATTATTTATTAAACATTTTTACACTCAGCAAATAGATGATTAACTTTAGATATTAGCCATCAACTAACGCACCTTCTATTTTTTCAATTTATTGGTTACTTCTCTTAATTTTTCACTCAAAATAACCGTAATTAACTACATTTTGTTGTCAAAAGAAATCGCCTGATTTGCTGTACAAATTAACTTGGCTGAAAAACAATCATCGCTTAGGCACTCCAGACCAAAGCAACCGGGTTTCTTAACTTTGTTCAATGGCTGCGACAAAGTATTTTCGTACAACCCGGTTGATTCGCCCAGGACAGTTTTTTGCTTGAATTTAGCATTAAAATTGCCCGGAGGATAACACAACTTTCTGGACATTTTGCTCGCACGTTCAAAGGGTTTTAGCACAGATACACACATGGACATACCACGAGGTGAAGAAACCGTTTTTGACTCTTGTCGCTGCAACAAAGTATTGCTGTGAAAAACCTCGGTTTTGACCCACCGACTCCTGAGTCTTAAGATATTTATAGGTAACTAAGAGTATATAATAGCAATCCACCCCGCACCCAAAGCTTACCCTATAAAATATTTTCTCGGTCTTTTCTATGCCAGCAATTCCTTAAGTTTAGCAATATTTTCATTGCTTAAGTAAATTTTAATTTCTAGTTCTTGGTCAGATTCCCACAGCAACAGCAGATTATCTTCGCCCAAGGCGATTTCGGGATTGTTTAATTCAAGTGTTTGATATTTAACTTCGGGAATTCCTACGCGAATTACCAGTTCCGCTTCCAACTGAGGATAGATGTACAATTGCTGTTGCAAGTTGTCAAGTTCTAATTTGTCAACAGTGTTGTTACGTTGGACAGGAGAATCTGGTTTGTACCAATAGAGAGTTTCCTCCCGAATTTCGGGATTGACTATCACAAATGTTTCGTCAAAACGCTGGGGGTGCCAGTGAATTTCGCTCAAACCGCCGATTTGCGGAATCAGTCGCTCTACCCAGCTAATTTCTTTCCCGTTCAGGTTTCCCCACCACTGACTGATATTATCGAGATTGTCAGCATTTTCGGGGTCGGTGCTGCCGGACTGCCAGACTGTTTTTAGTTGTTGCATATACAAGTTCTCCAGCGAATTTAAATTTGAGATTGCAGGCGCTCAATTGGAGATTCATTCGTTATACAATAATTTTAATGGACTTACCAATTATTTACCACGAAGATTACGTTGCACCCCTGCCACCGGATCACCGCTTCCCGATGGCAAAGTTTCGGATGCTTTACCAGATGCTGCTCGCGGACGGGGTAGCAGATAAATCGCAATTTCACGCTCCCGAACTTCCCCCTCAAGAATGGATTGAATTAGTCCACGACCACTCCTATGTTCAAGCTTACTGCAACGGGACGCTGGATAACAAAGCGACTCGGCGAATTGGTCTGCCTTGGAGTCGCGCCCTTGCTAATCGCACTTGCACTGCGGTTGCAGGAACTGTACTAACTGCAAAGCTCGCTTTAGACTACGGTTTGGCTTGCAATACTGCGGGCGGAACTCATCACGCCTTCCCTGCTTTTGGGTCGGGTTTTTGTATTTTTAATGATTTGGCGATCGCCTCTCGCGTCTTGCAAAAAAATGGTTTAGTTCGCAAAGTTTTAATTGTCGATTTAGATGTCCACCAAGGAGACGGAACCGCCGTAATATTTCAAGATGACAGCAGTGTTTTTACTTTCTCGATGCACTGCGAAGTCAATTTTCCCGGCACTAAACAAAAGGGCGATTTAGATGTACCTTTGCCTGTGGGTATGGAGGACGACGAATATTTACAAACCTTGGATAAATTCTTACCAGATTTGCTTTCAAATGTCAAGCCCGACTTAGTTTTATACGATGCTGGAGTAGACCCTCATCACGGTGACAAACTGGGAAAATTAGCTTTAACTGATACGGGCTTATTTCGCCGGGAAATGCAAGTTTTGATGGCGTGTTTGGCCGGCGGCTATCCCGTTGCCTGCGTGATTGGCGGGGGCTATTCCGATGACGCTAAGGGGTTAGTTTACCGACATTCGCTGCTGCACCGAGCTGCCAGTCAAGCCTACAGGCAGTATCGACTTTGATCCAGCAAGAGTCCGGACACTTTTTCTATTGCCCAATGGCTTATTCTTACTTGACTTTGAGGCTAGCGTAAATAATGAAATCAAAGTCATCTCTACCCCTGACGCGGCATTTAATTCGACTTTTTTATGCTGCTTGCCCTGTAAGGCTTGTAGTATAGTTCCAAAAACTGTGCGGAGTATTGACCCAGATTGGGGAGATTTAATATGGACTTCAGTATTCTTTGGCGATATGATTGCGTGTTTAGGGTGTCAATTAATACTAAAAACAGGCTAAAGTGGCATTAAAATAGATATATCGCATTCAATCCTAGTGTATTTTATGGACTCCAACTCGTTAAATATCACAGAAGATGGGGCCAAAGAACCGACTTTGATGCCCATAGACAAGCACTACCTGCTAGTCCTCAACATCCCATCCTTCCGCGACTCCAAAGGCTGCAGGTATCTCGATTTAATGTGGGCTAAAGACCTAACTCAACACTTTAAGTATTTGAAAAACTTCACGCTAGCATCTCCGTGCGTGCGAGAAACCCTCCCCGAAAATACCATAGAGGTGGATTCGGAAACATCATTTGCTGATGCTAAATTTATTGACCTTCCCTCCCCAAATAGCTTGGCCAAAGGAATATTTCTGCTGCCGGCAACGGTTGCCCAGCTTTGGGGCGCGATCGCATCTTCAGATATCGTACATAGCGGCGTAGCAGGCTGGCCGATTCCGATGGCATGGTTAGTGACGCCCATAGTCCTGATACAGCGGAAACCATACCTGCTCATAGTCGAGTCCGCACCGTGGCGGCTGCAGCCGGGAACCCCTGCCAGCATTAAAGCCAAAATTCAAGCTTACATATACGAAACATTGAATCGCTGGTGCATCAACAGCGCCGACTTGACAATCTTTACACAGGGAGAATATCAGCAAAGTTTATTAAAAAAACCACACAAAAAAAGTCACATAATTCACGCTTCGTGGATAGATGAAGAAAATATTATTTCGGAAGCAGAGGCGACTAAAATATGGCAGGAAAAACTGTCAGCCTCGCCCAAACAACTAAAAATTCTATTTGCGGGCAGATTGCATCCACAGAAAGGTCTGTTAGTTCTCCTAGAAGCAATGAAAATCTTGGACGAGGAAAACATTGCCGTCAAGCTGGACATACTAGGTGAAGGCGAACTGTTAAGCAACTGCCAAGCAGCCAGCAAGGCAATGCAAAAATCGGTACAGATCGAACTTTTGGGAACTATTCCTTACGGGAGAGAATTCTTCAGCCGGCTGCAACAATATCATGCTGTTGTGGTTCCCAGCACCTCAGACGAACAGCCCAGAATAGTATACGATGCTTATTCCCAGGCTGTATCGGTACTGGCAAACAACACTGCCGGACTCCGCGACTGCATCGAAAACGGCATCACAGGCTTGATCGGTAATTGCAATGACCCAGTTGATTTAGCAAACTTGCTCAAACAGTCGGGAGAAAACTTGAACCTACTTCAAAATATGGGCATGGCAGGTCTGAAACAGGCTCGCAGCCTGACTCACGAAGAAATGCACCGGCAGCGGTGGCAGCTTTTGTTAAGTATGTTGGAGCAATGAAAAAAGTAAGTAGGTAGGCGCAAATAAACCTGGCTGTGTAAAGGAATGTAAAGCTGTCAGAAGCTTTGGGATTGCTTCGTTTCACGGAGTTACCCTCGCTTTTGACTACTTGTGTATTTTCCGACTCATCTACTTAAGCGATACCTGTACTCCGGGCG
Source organism: Microcoleus sp. B4-C2 (assembly GCF_036705265.1). Lineage (NCBI taxonomy): Bacteria > Bacillati > Cyanobacteriota > Cyanophyceae > Oscillatoriales > Microcoleaceae > Microcoleus > Microcoleus sp. B4-C2. The sequence continues at coordinate 113,558 of NZ_JAUBUB010000002.1, read as the reverse complement.
ATCGCTCCAGCTTGCCAGATGGGTACAACTTGAGCTAAAAAGTTGTTAAACAAACAACGGTACTTATGTCGAAGGCCAGCGAGTCCAATCACCCCTATCCACTGCTGGTTGTCATTGTTAACTACCGAACCTCTAGTTTGACAATTGACTGCTTGCGCTCTCTAGTTAGCGAAGTTCAATCGCTGCCCGGTATGCGAGTTGTAGTTGGCGACAATGCTTCAGGCGATCGCTCTGTCGAAGAAATTAGTAGTGCGATCGCCTCAGAAGGCTGGAATGAATGGGCATCCTTCGTTCCCCTAGAGCGCAACGGCGGATTTGCTTTCGGCAACAACGCCCTGATCCGTCCCGCCCTCCAATCCACCAATCCCCCCCCTTACTTCCTGCTGCTTAACCCAGACACCATAGTTCGCCCAGGTGCCTTAAAAGCCCTCGTCGATTTCATGGACACTCATCCCGAAGCCGGCATCGCCGGCAGCCGCTTGGAAGACCCCGACGGCACGCCCCAGGAGTCAGCTTTTCGGTTTCACAACATCTTGACAGAACTCGATTTTGGTTGGCGGACAGGCTTTATATCCAAGTTATTAGCCAACTGGGCCGCAGCGCCTCCGATTTCCCAAGAAACCTGTCAAACTGATTGGGTAGCTGGAGCCAGCATGATCGTCCGTCGCGAAGTATTTGAAAAGATTGGCTTGATGGATGAAGCTTATTTCATGTACTGCGAAGAAATGGACTTTTGTCTGCAAGCGAACAAAGCTGGCTGGAGTTGCTGGTACGTACCTGAAAGTCGCGTTGTGCACTTAGTCGGCCAAAGCTCAGGCGTCACTGACACCAAAAAGCCCGCCAAGCGGCTGCCTACCTATTGGTTTGATTCCCGGCGTAGGTACTTTATCAAAAACTACGGCTTGGTTTACACAGCATTAACTGATGTATCCTGGGCTTCGGGTTTTGCAGCCTGGAGGGTGCGTCGCGTACTTCAAGGCAAACCCGATGGCGATCCACCACAATTGCTGAGAGATTTTGTATTAAATAGTGTATTTTTTAAGGGGGGTAAGATTGAAAAATCCAAAAACTTTTAAAGGGAGTTGGTAAATGGGTCAAAGCCAACTAAACCAGGTTAGCCTAGGCAAGCAAAATATTTTATGATGCAGCTGAGGAATTAGTATTCTCGATCAATAAAACCGGATTGCTCCTTCCTCACAAACCTGATAGACCCATTAATATCGTCGGCATCTAGCAATAGAGTAAACAATAAATAATGTGAATTAGAGCTTATGGTAACTGAGCAAAACTTAATCACCACTGAAAATCAAGTAGAAGACCCCGGCCTGGGACTGTGGCAGCAAATTAAAGAAGACTGGATTGCTCATGGTCGAGATTGGACAAAACCGGGATTTCGCGCCGTAGCAGTGCAGCGTTTTGGCGTCTGGAGAATGCAGGTAGAACCGAAATTACTGCGAGCTCCTTTGAGCATTATTTATCGAGCACTCTACCGAAAAGTCCGCAATAGTTACGGGATAGACTTGCCTTACACTGTGAAGCTCGGTCGTCGCGTGGTGATTGAACATCAAAACGCTATTATTATTCACGGATATTGTACGATCGGCGACGACTGCATTATCCGCCAAGGTGTAACGTTGGGAAACCGCTATTTGGACAAGCCGCTGGAATCCCCTCAATTGGGCGATCGGGTTAACGTCGGCGCTGGTGCAAAAATCCTCGGAAAAGTAAACTTGGGAGACGACGTAAATATCGGTGCTAATGCTGTAGTTTTATCAGATATTCCCGCAGGCAAAACAGCAGTAGGTATTCCTGCCAAGATTCTTCAATCTACCAAAAACCAGGAAAATGCTTAGATCAATATTGCAAAAAATTATCCGCCATCTTGCGATGCGTTACGGCAAGTTCCGTGGCCTTTACATCCAATTCTGTAACGCCTGTGCCCAAGAATACACAGAATTTCTCCCCCGCCATGGCAACTTGTAAGCGCTAGGCGAAAATTGCAGCATCTGGCTCAATACGGTCTTTGGAGATCCCGCCTACGTCCGCATCGGCAACAATGTTCACTTCTCCTCTTATACCGTGCTCGGCCACGACGGCTCGATCGCCATGCTTAACCGGGCTTACAACGTTAAACTAGATGCCGTAGGCAAGATACCTCTCTTCTGTCACTAAGCGGCAGAAGAAAATAAGAATTCACTCTCATTTATTAAGTAAGAGAAGGGATTTGGGTAAAAATTCATTAACGCTCTTAATCGAGCCCAGCCTGTAGATAATTGTGGAATCGGAAAAATTTTTAGCCACTGTTGTATCAAGTTAAAGCTAATTAAAGCTTGTAATATTAATCTCAAATTGTTTAGATGCCTCTTCCAACTTTTTTTTTCATCAAGCGTCTTGATGTTGCTCAAAGCGGTGGAGAAGTGAGAAGTTTTTTGCGGATAAAGAGCTGGGTGATGGAGTCTGGGAGTTAACGGCTCTATTAGACCTAGTATAGAGGCCGATCATCACGTAAGCACTACAAACGATTTCCCACCATTTTTCAATCTGTGAATATTGGGTGACTCGGAAATCCGCCCACCCTAATTCACTCTTACTTTGTCGAAAACCATATTCAATCCAAGTCGTATTTCCATACAAATTCCCAACTTCTTTAGCTAAGACTCCCGGAATTTGTGTCATCATATACCAGGTTGAGTTTTCGGAAATGGTATCTATATATGTTGTGATTTCCCAGTAACGCAATGCTCTCTTTTTTCCATAAATATTTTCTCGAATATAGCGCCATACGGTTCAGTTAAGCTCGATCCCCTCGGCGCCAAGGGCGGGAACTCTTACAGCACTTCCGGGTGTTATGAGGTACAATAAGAATAGATTAAAAAATACACCAATGAAAGCATATTCAGTAAATTTGCTTTCCAAAAATAGTAGCAGCCCATCAATATCAGAAGCTGTCGATCAGAAAAACAGCAGCGATATTTTACGTCAGTAAAAGCTTAGTTCAAAAACTGGTCAAGCAACAAAAAATCGAGGGGAATTTACAGCCGAAACGAGAGTGGGAAACCGAGATATAGTCATTTGAATAATTCCACAGCTTCTTTGAGAGAAATAGTGGCAGCACATCCCGATGCAACCTTACTAGAATTGTGTGAGTTATTTGCCCAGAAGAATCGTAAAAAAAAACAGTGATCGGTAGCCAAGCCGGCACTGAAAGAGTCATGAAGTTAAGGTTAGATTATTGGTAAAAACTCAAGCATATCGACCCAAAACATCTAGTCTTTTTAGATGAGACTGGAGTATTACGCTTGTTTAACCAGAAGTCATGCACGTTCACAACGAGGAACAAGAGTCTATGCGGTTAAACCTTTTTACCGAGGGAAAAAAGTCACAGTAATTGGTGCAATTAGTTTGAAGCGAGTAGTGGCACTCATGACAATGGATAACTCAATGGATGGCAAAGCATTTGAGGTATTTATTGAGCAATGTTTAGTGCCACAATTGTGGTCGGGAGCAGTAGACGTGAATTGATAATTTACCCGCGCATAAAGTAGATTCAATTAAGCCTATGATTGAAGCGGTGGGTGCTTCTATCTTGTGTTTTTCCCCATACTCTCCTGATTTTAATCCAATTGAATTATGGTGGTCGCAACTCAAATCTTTCTCGATCCATTTGTCACCAACCACCACTAAAATGGTTGACACCATAATTTCTGTGGCTCTTGACTTAATTAATCCGAAACATCTTAAAAACTGGTTTACTAATTGCTGCTACTGTACCTCATAACATCCGGAAGTGCTGTATGCTATTTATAGGGCGATTAGGTCATTGGTTTGTGTTAATATGCTAAAATATCAAACAACCACGCGGTAATAATTAGGTGGACAAACTTCAGACAGATATAGAAGCAATTTACTCTAAAATTGAGGAATTGCGCCTGGAACGCCAGCAGCTTAGTATTGCCGATGTTGTCCCAACGGGTAATTCGCCCCAAGCGATCGCCGATGCTTATCGGCGTCACGCCAGGGAAACAGCACAAGTGTCGGCAGAAGTCAAGGGTATAGATGACGCGATCGCGGCTCTGTCTGCTCAACTGAGTCAGAAACAACAGCAGTCGGTAAAGTTGCAAAGAATCACTCCGATGGAGGAGCAAGTTGAAGAAGGAAGATTACTAGCTCAGGGACACGCGGAACGGATTAATGAACTGGCGGCGGAACTGGCGGCGGAAGTGAAGGGACTCAAAGCCATCGCCGACCAAATTAGTCCCAGCTACTGGCAAGTTTATTACAAGCCTTTTATTACTGGTTTTAAGAGTATTTCTGTTCCCTACGTGCGATCGGACGGGGATGTTTGGACTATTGTCAATCGAGTAGTTTAGAGAGGCTGCGGGAGCAGAAATAATCAGCGCTCAAGACAATTTTTTTCCTGTCCCTACTCCTCCACCTCAACCTCGCAGCAGTTGCTTAATAGTCCCGACCAATTCTTGAGGGTGAAATGGCTTGGCGATGTAAGCGTCGGCTCCTTGTTTCATTCCCCAATAGCGATCGAACTCTTCGCTTTTGCTCGAACACATTACTACAGGCAAATTTTGGGTTTTAGGGTCGCTTTTGAGCCTGCGACAGACTTCGTAGCCGTTCATCCGGGGCATCACGATATCCAGAACGACTAAATCTGGGCGGTTAGCCTTGATTTGCTCTAGAGCTTCTACGCCATCACTCGCTACCGTGACGTTGAGTCCTCTACCTTTGAGCAAGTCGGCGATCATCTCCCGCAGAGTGACGCTATCATCAACAACCATAACTGTACTCATAGAATAATCCCTACCAAGTTTCTGGGTTGAAACGTTCTCATTAACGTTTACACTAACGTTCACCTTCAAAGGTGTCTTTTCCTGATTGAGATTGCGATCTGCTAAATGTAGTTTACCCACTTTTGCTGATTTCTCAATCATTTTCTGAGTAATTACGGCAAAATTTAAAGATCCGCGCAATCTCGGTTGACACACGAGGCTATGTCCGTTAGTCTATCATTTTCTTTCTCAAATGGTACTATTATCAAAAAATCAGGGTATAGCTTGGTTGTGCGTTTCCCGTTGAGGACGGCGGCGCTCGGCCGCGTGCATCAACGGGAGCATCTCAATGAAAGCAGCCCTCCGCTAGAAATTGGAGTTTTGAGGCAGAAGGCAGGAGGCAGAAGGCAGGAGGAAAGAGGAAGAAGGAAAGAGGAAGAAGGAAAGAAGAAGAAGGAAGGAGCTAGAAGAAGTTTTTTTCCAAATATGAGATGCTCCCTGCATCAACATTTGTCTAATTAGGATTTTTCGTACCTAAAGCCGATAGTTTTTGGTCGTAGAGCGTGTCTAAAACGACCGGGCGTTGGCGGTAGCTGTGACCGGTGTTTTTGCAGCCATTAGCAACGATTCCCAAGACGGAAGCTCCAGAAATTTTTAATTCTTCTAAAACTTTGCGAACTTGCGCTCGGTCCGTTTGCCCAATTTGGACGACCATAATCGTAGCGTCTGTGTGAGCTGCGATCAAGTGGGTGTCTGCCAAGCCTGCTAGTGGCGGGGTGTCATAAATTACTAAGTCAAAAAATGCTTGAAATTGCTCCATCAGATACTGCATTTTTTTGGAAGAAAGAAGCTTGATCGGATCGGGGGGAATTTGGCCTGCGGTGAGTACAAACAAATTTTCTTGGTTCGGGGCTCGTTGAATCGCGTCGTTGAGGCTGATATCTGTGGAGATGGCATCGCCCAGGCCACGCACGTTCGACAGTCCTAACTTAGCGTGCAGTTGGGGGCAACGCAAATCTGCATCTACTAACAATACTCGCTGTCCTACGGCTGCTGCTGTGGCTGCTAGGTGCAAAGCTACTGTAGATTTCCCGTCTCCGGTTACGGCTGAGCCGACTAAGAGCGATCGAATTGCCGTGCCTGCACTCAGCAAGTGAATGTTCGTGTATAGGGATCGAAATGCTTCTAAAAATTGATAGTCCAAGTCGCTCAAAATACTTGGTGCCCCGCTCATCGAACCAGTAGGTCTAGCTTCGACCTGTTCGACTACTTCCACTTTCGAGTTCGATCGAGCCGATGTTAGTTTTCTCTGTCTGGCTGGCGGTCTGCGCTTGACTTTCTTGGTAAACGGAATCACCCCGAGTATTGGCAATCTTGTGGCCATTCTGAGTGATTCTGGAGTGTGGAACACAGTATTTAGTACCTCTACGAGCAAGCCGACGGCTATGCCCAGCAGACTGCTTAAAATTACTGCCAGCGCTAACTGTTTTCTGGTTTGTTTGACGGTAGCTGTTATAGGGTTGCCGAATTTGTCTCGCGGAATTTCCGGAGGATTTATCAGCACCCAGGGTATTTGCTCCTGAGCCGCATCAATTCGCAAGGCTTCTCGTTTTGCCAAGAAGTCCGACAAACTCTTAGTAACTACTTGCAGTTCTCGCTGTAAATTGTCGTATTGTCGGGTTGTAACTGAAAAGTTTCTAATTTTTTGGTTGAGAGCATTTTGCACAGCGGTCATTTCACGATCGCGCGCTTCAATTTCTTTGATTTGGGTCTCTAAATTTCCCATCACCACTTCTTTTGCTTGTTGAGTGGCGGTTAAAATAAGTTCTTCCCGACTTTTTCGCAGCGCTAAAACTGGCAAACTGTCTTCTCTGTACTGAGCTAATTTCATTGACAATTCCGAGTCTATTCTCTGAATTTGACCTAAGAGTCCGCCGTAAGCTTGTCCTTGGGTAATCAGCAGCCCCTGGGGATTATTTTCCTTGAGTAGTTTTTCATAGCTTTGGTAGAGGTTTCGCATCCCTTTTAGCTGAACTCTGATTTCTACTTGCTTGCCGCGAATGCTTTGAACTTGTTCAGACAAAGATTTTCCCTCTATCTGAGGTTCAAATAAGTTGCTCTGCTGCCGCAGTCTTTGGACTTGCAATTGCAGAACTTCTACTCTTTCTCGGAGCTTGGGAAGCTCCGTATCTATAAATTTAATACCTTGATTAATGCCCATCAGCCGTTGCTGCAAGCTGTAGTCTAGATAAGCTTTAGAAATTTTGTCCAATACGTTGTTAATTTTTTTTCTGTCTGCATCTTTGTAGCGAACTTGTAAAATTTTTGTGCCTTGCTGTTTGCCATCTTTCGTGTAGCTGATGCGGTTGATGGACATTTTTGAGATCAGTTCCGTATAGGTCATTTTGGGATACCACGCTCGCAATTCCTCAAGCACGGGCTGCATCAATTTGGGGCTACGCAAAATCCTAATTTGGGTTTCGTAGTCTACTAAGCTAATTCCTTCTATATTAATTCTTGCTAAGTCGGCAGCTTGGGTGTTGTTTAATTGTTTGGACAGCAAACCTTCAGCAGTGGCGGGTTCTACTAACAGGGAAAAGGAGCCTTCATACTCGATCGTTATGCTTTTAGAAGTGGCGACGATCGCTGTTCCTGCCAGGGCGCTCAAAGCAATGGTGGCGGCTGCCATGACCGGGAAGCGACGGCGCACGACGCCTAAGAGCCAGGACAAGTCTAGCTTTTCTTCTTCTCTCTCCTCAACAAAGTGATCTCTGTAGTTCTGAGCAGATAACTCCGGCAGTTTGCCATTCGATTTGGGTGTGAAGGGTTGGTAATCTTGTCTGCTATCCATATTCAGCCTGGGTATTTTTGAGGTTGATATTTTTGAGGTTGATATTTTTGAAGCGGCCAGGTCGCGGCTGGGTAATCTTATTGTTTAGTTTATTCTAGCCTTTGCCAGGAATTATCCACCTCACCCGCCGCCTTCTTACCTGAATAAAAATCGGATAACGTTTATAAAATTTAACACTCCCGTCGCAGGCCCGACAGGTCCGATTACAGCGTTCATGCGATCGACAAAATTGACGAGACCCCTGCGAGATACGATAATCATGTCGTTGTTGCGAAGTTGAGGATTGGTTTCTTCGTTAATTCCTTGAGTTAAATTGACTTCGATCGTCCGTTTAGTAGCTGTACCGTCGTTATTGAGGCGGACTAGCTCAACTTTATCCCTTCTAGCTCTGGTATTCTCGTAGCCAAAAAATCCTCTGGAAACTAAAGCTTGATTCAGTGTGGCATTAGCTGGGAGCCTCAAGGGATCGAGGGATGTTCTGAGTTCTCCTACTACAAAAACGTTAATGCCGACGGGGGCAAAGTTAGTGCTAGCGAGTACGCCAGCTTCTGCCGGGTTAACGATCGTAGCTTTGGGCACGATGATCGTGTCTCCCTCCTGGAGGATGGTATCTTGGGCGCCGTCCCCGGACTCTAGGAACTGCCACAGGTTGACTGGGATAATTTGTTCACCTCTTCTGGTGACGCGCCGCACTTGGATTTGCCGGATGTCGGCATCCGATGTGATGCCACCAGCTAGCTGAATAGCCCGGATGACGGTGGGGAAACCTTCGCGGCTGAGGTCGTTGGTGGTATTGCCACCGATCACGACGTAAGCCCCGGGGCGGGTGACTTGACCAACGATGGAGATCGATCGAGGTTTTTCTGGGGGTGGCGAAAAGTTTGCCGTCGCAAATTGACGAGCTTCTGCTTGGTTGAAGTTGGCGACTGTGGGAATCACGATTGTGTCTCTGTCTTGCAAAATGATGTCTTGAGAGATGTCTCCTTCCTCCAAGAATTTCCACAGGTTGACATTGAGCACTTGATCGGGGCCGTCTCGTTGGGGACGGCGGACGCGGATGTTGCGGATGTCGGCCACACCCGTGACGCCTTCTGCGAGTCTGATCGCTTGGGTGACAGTGGGGTACTGGACACTCGGCGCGGCTCCCGGGCCAGGAGTTAGGGTAATGGTGAAGTTTCCGGGCCTGGTGACTTCTCCGATGACGCCGACGTTGAGGGGGCGGGCGGCGACGAGGCTGACTGTGACTATGGGGTCTTTGAGGACGCGGCGGTAGGCGTTGCGGATGATGTTGGTGGCTTCTACTAAGGTGCGACCGCGGATGGAGACCAAGCCGATCAGGGGCAGGTTGACTGAACCGTCGGAAAGGACTTCGTAGCCACGGCTAAGTTCGGGTACTTCGAGTATTTCTACTTGGATGCGATCGCCACCGCCGAGTTTGTAGCTTTCGGGCGATCGCCTAACGGGCGCAACATTCTGGGCTTGGTCTGCGCCTAGCGGGATGGGAAGTTGTGCCGGGGTGATCCTGGCATCAGCGAGGACACTGGAAGCAAACAAGACAACACCCACAACCGACGGGGCTATCTGCCTTGGAAAATGGGTGTTAACCATACACCACCTAATTTTATTGACTATGATTTATATAAGTGTAGCCTTTTTAGTGCTGGGTAAAAAGCTCATTATTTTAAGCGATCGCCGAAAAAACGATGCTGTATTTTTGCTTTATGCCTAATTTATGTGTTAGCGTGGTTGCGGGTTGACGGCTATATTTTATATCTATATAATTTGATATTGTTGGTGATAAAGGAAAGCAATTATGAATCAACCAGTGTCTCTACCCAATATGCTGAGAGAGCTGATTTTAGGTAGTTTTTCATTGACTTTGATGCTACTTGCTATAGTCGGGATGGCAACTATACTATTATTTCAATTTGCCAGCTATAAAAAAATCGGTTTGGCTTTAGAAAAAAGCTTTGCTGGTCTTTATATTTTTATCTCTCCCTTTTTGATACAACCTCCTTTTAATTACTTGCATTTTGTTAACTTGAAAGATCCAGAAGGGGGGATATTAAAACTAATACCTTATTTTTTTTACCCCTGGGTAGTATTAATTTTGATTTCAAGAATTAAAATTTTTATGAGCAATTTCATAGATATTCTTGCCAAAATATTGATAATGAATCCTTTCTTTTTACTTTATATATTACTTCCCTTACTGTCTACATTATGGTCTCTAGTTCCTGAAGAAACGCTAAGAGCAAGCCTAGCTTTCTCAGGATTTACTGCTTTCGGGTTTTACATTGCAGCCCAATATAAATGGGAGGATTTATCTCGTTTCTGGCGGTGGGGATACACGGCAATCGGTTTGGCAAGTTTTGTAATTAAACCCCCTGGAGCAGGCGATTTTGTTGGCTTGACCCAATCTAAAAATTCTTTGGGGGGAGTCTTAGCTCTCTGTACGGCATTTTGGTATTTGCATTATTTTCAAGGAGCTAAAACTCAGAAAGATCGCTGGATTGCTTTGGGAATGATGTTCTTTTCATTTTACCTAGTAAGGGCTAATAAATCGAGCGCGGCTCTAGTGATTACAATCCTATTAATAATTGCAGTGTCGTCACTAAACTTTCTACAAAAATTAAGTTTTCAGTGGGCCTTTACTGCGATTATATGTTTCCTGGTCGTCAGCATAATTATGACTGTTTTTGTAGTAGACAACCTAGAGGATATTATTGTAGGTGGCTTAGGCAAAGACTTGACTCTAACTGGGCGGACAGAATTCTGGCCGCAGTTAATTGCTGCGGTAAATCAGCGCCCCTGGTTTGGCTACGGATACGATGGATTTTTTCAACAAGATAAGCTAGGATCGGGTACTCCGGCTTATTTTATTTATACTCCTAATGGATTTCAACCGAAAAATCCTCACAATGGCGCGATCGGGATCTTGTTAGCCTTCGGTTGGCCGGGATTAATTTTAATGATGACTTCCTTGCTGCTCAATTTAGCTTACGCAGTTCGGTATTTGAGTCGTAGCACTCTGGAAGAAGCGGGAATACCTATTTGTTTTCTAGTCTCTATTATTATAAGCAACATCACAGAAAGTTATATTATAGAGATAGCAAATCCTTGGCTGAGTTACGCAATGTTGACGGTTCGACTGGCGATAGATAATGCTAACAATAGTTCTAACAGTAGCACCAGTAGCCCTCAAAGGCGTTCTTTAGCTCGCACTGTCCATTGAAGTAAGCATTGGGCGGATCGTGGGTCAATTTGGGGAGCATCTCATATTTGTAAAAACACTTCTTCTGGCTCCTTCCTTCTTCCTCTTTCCTCCTGCCTCCTGCCTCGTGCCTCCTGCCTCCAAACTCCAATTTCTAGGTGGGCTGCTTTCATTGAGATGCTCCCTCAAGTTGTGATATGTTGTTATAGGACCAACCAGTCTAATTTTGCGAGATTGCCGACCCTGCCAGAACTGCGTTTGTGTTTTGTAAAGATTTAAAATATTCTGATGCTAGATAAGTTAACTGCGGTCAGTAAAAGGCTCGGCCCTAATCTGCGCCAGGTACTCAGCAACATAGCTTGGCTGTTCACTGACCAAATCTTGCAGATGGGTCTAGGTCTGTTTGTCGGTCTTTGGGTGGCTCGCTATCTTGGTCCGACACAATTTGGATTGCTCAACTACGCGATCGCCTTTGTGTCGCTGTTTAGTTCGGTGGCAACGATGGGGTTGGGTACTCTGGTAGTGAGGAATATCGCTCGCGACCCAGAATGCAAAAATGAGACCCTGGGAACTGCCTTCGGACTGCAATTTACTGGTGGCTGCATCACTTTGTTGTTAACTGTCACCGTGATTGCGCTACTCAAACCCAACGACACTCTGACTCGGTGGCTGGTAGGTATCATCGCAGCCGGAACTATCTTTAATGCTTTTGAGGCTATCAATTTTTGGTTTCAGTCCCAAATCCAGTCAAAATATACAGTGTTGGCTAAAAATTCAGTATGTTTTTTAGTTGCTGCTGTCAGAATTGGGTTAGTAACAATTAAAGCCCCCCTGCTTGCCTTCGCCTGGGTTAGATTGACAGAGGTCGCATTGGTAGGAATCGCTTATGTATATTTTTATCAGCTTACGGGGAATAAAATTAAGGATTGGCACTTCAGTTGGGAAAAGTGTAAGGAACTGCTATCGGAGAGTTGGCCGATAATTTTGTCGGGATTGGCAATTTATCTTTACTCGAAAACCGATCAGATAATGCTCGGTGCGATGAATCAAAATGCTCAACTGGGCTATTATGCTGCCGCTGTTAAAATTTCGGAAATCTGCGATTTCTTGCCGATGATCATATCCAGCTCTATTTTCCCCAAATTAGCGAATTTGAGAAAGACAAATTATGAAGAATATCTAAATAAATTTCAAATTTACTCGGATATTATGATATTTTTCTGGTTGGGAGTGGCGATACCGATATCATTACTTTCTCCCTGGATAGTGCATCTGCTTTACGGGGAGAAATATGCGAAGTCAGCAGCGGTACTGGCTCTCTATGTTTGGGCGCAATTTGGCAGTAACTTTGGAGTAGCACGGAGTACATATTTGAACATAGAAGGTCAGTTGCGCTACGGTCTTTACTTGACTGTAGTCGGATCTATTTTAAATGTAGGGTTGAACTTTTTGCTGATTCCTAAGTATGGAGCTTTTGGAGCAACGGCAGCTACTCTGATAACTTATTTTTACGTGATTATATTAGTCAATTTCTTGATTAAGGAATTGCACCCCTTCGCAAATTTTATCTGGCGTTCGCTTAACTTATACAAGGCAGCTTGTAGAATCCGAGGATTAGTAAAGTGATTCAAATTAAACCTAAAATCGAACAGCGATCGAATTGCCCCTATTGTGGAACAGAACTTAATCCGAAAAATGTTCTGTGGCACGGTATCCACATTGTTCTAGACTCTAAGTGCGAGGGATGCGGCAGCGAGATAATCGACGATTTGAGAGTAGGTCATGGAGTGAAAAACTACATCCAAGTTAATTTAATAAAAGGAGAAATTTTTGCAGCCGAGGATTACAAGAAGGAATGGTTAGGCCAACCATTACTTAATTCACTCCAAAATCCTCAACCGGAAAAACTTGAGATTGTAAAAGAAATTTTTAAACCCTGCAATCGGGTAATTATCTTAAACTGTATCGATCATCTTTATGGTCATTCCCTGCTCAAGTTGCTAAATGCACAAAGGCACTTAGAATGCAACTCGGACTACGGGTTAGTTGTGATAGTTCCTAAGTTTTTAAGGTGGATGGTTCCTGATGAAGTTGCAGAAGTCTGGACCGTACCTATTTCTTTAAAAAATGGTCAGAATTACTATCCCAGCTTCGCCGAGTTTGTTGAAGAAGAAACTAAACGCTTTGATGAAATTTATGTCAGCGAAGCTCATTCTCATCCCAGTCAGTTCGACATCACGCGCTTTACTAGAGTTCCAAAACATAACTTTGAGAACAAAGAAATAAAAATTACTTTTATTTGGCGCGAAGATCGTTTATTAGTTAACCGTTTGCTGTTTCGAGTGCTTAGAAAAATAGATCAAAAAGCAATGTCACTGCCATTGCAAAATTTAAAAATTCAGCAGTTATTTGAGAAGATCAGGTTGCAAGTACCAGAAGCAAAATTTGCAGTAGCTGGTTTGGGGACAAAAACTAAGTTTCCAGAATGGATTGAAGATTACAGAGTGGATAGTTTTAATGAAAAAGTTGAAAAGGAAATATGCGGTATTTATTCACAAAGCCGCTTAGTAATTGGTCTTCACGGCTCTAATATGTTGCTACCTTCGGCTCATGCTGGTATGACAATTGATTTGATAGATGAGCGTTGGGGGAACTTTGCCCAAGATATTTTATACCAAGAACGTGACCCGAGAATGGCTAGTTTTCGCTATAGATTTTTGCCCTATCAGACTAGCAATGATACACTGGCATTCATAGCGGCTGTGATGGTTCTGAATTGGTCTAAGTTTAAATCCCAGATGACTGCTGATGTTATATAACATCGGGCTAATTAGACCTACTACCGAATCCGCTAGCCTTCAACTATTTTCCGTGTTATAAATATGGATGAACTTGTCAATGTTGTGAAAATCTTTGACATTTTTTCTCAACCATTTTTCATCATTGTCCCACCACTTAAACTTCAGCAGAAAATCAATCTTTTGTTCATCAAACCTATAGCGAATAAGTTTGGCCGGAATTCCTCCATATATAGCATAAGGTGGCACATCTTTTGTGACAACGGCTCCGGCTGCGATAATGGCTCCATCACCAATAGTTACACCATCTACAACAATAACATTTGAGCCAATCCAAACATCATTGCCGATATGGACAGTTTTTTCCTCTTCCTCAAAATATTTTTGGTCTACAAAGGTTGTCCCTACTAGCATCTTTGGCGAATAAAATATCGGATGGCTGGAAACAAAATTTCCCACAGGATGTACGCCTAAGCGAATGATGCAGTTTGGCCCTATCGAACAAAAATTGCCGACAACACCATTGAAAATTCGCGTATTATCGCGCACATAAGTGTAAGAACCAATGACAGAACCTTCTATGGCTACACGACTAGACACACTAACATTGTGACTGATAGTTGAATTTGTAACCAAAGCCATATAGTCTTGATAAAAATTATTATATTTAAACTTGTTTTTCCACCAATTGACTAAAAATCGCAGATATTCAGTGATTGGATTTTTGAGTATAGAACTGAGAAATGTTGAGATTTTAGACATGGTTACTAATTACTTAGTGAAGGTTAAATATTGTGTTCCCACATAGCTTATTTAATTTTTTCTTGATGCGCCTGATTAATGGGGGATGATAATCATAAAATGTATCTTGAGTGAATTGATCCGCTACAAAATTTCGGATCGCGTGGTTGGGATGCTTTAAAGGAAAGGTCATTGCTTCCGTTGGCATATTACTGTATATACTATCTTCTCCTGAAGTATGGGTGGCTTGACTGCCAAATCCAATATTAGAAATTAAATTGTTTTCTGGAATAATAGCAAGTCCATTTTGAACCCAACAAGTAAAAAGCCATCTAAAAAACCAATTGTTGACAGTTCCATCATAGGAAACCTGAAAAGCACTATCCCAAACTTTTACAGATTGAGGATTAGCTAATAAATTTTCGAGAAAACCTGCTTCCCGAAGTTGAGGCCATAACTTCATGTCAACATCATAGTATTGCCATGCTCTGCGCCAAGTCGCCCATCCCCAACAGTTACTAAAACGGGAAAAATAGTAACTGTCTTCTGTTCTTTTTCTACCAAATTGTAAATTTACGCCAGCGATTGACATAATCCGTTTGTCATCTCGATAATGCTCTAATAACTGTTCACAAAAAGGGAAGAAGTTCGGGTGTGGCAAACAGTCATCTTCGAGTATAATTGCTTCTTCTACGGTATTAAATACCCAGTCGAAACCGCTAGAAATGCGATCCCTGCAACCTAAATTAATCTCTGAATAATTTTTCAGAACTTCACAGTCCCAATCGACCCGATCGATAATTGCACGTACAGCGGCGCACTTTTCATCTTCCCCAGGTTTGTTGGCACGAGGGCCGTCAGCAATTACTAACAGCTTAGGGGGTTTAACTTGTCGAATAGCCTCGAAGACTTTTTCAGTAGTATCCACTCGATTGAAAACCACAAAAACAATGGGACTTTTTGTATGATAATGTGGCATTTAAACTGTTCAACTCCTACGAGTATAAATATTTTTGCTTAGTACAACTCATCAATATTATGAATGTGCTAGGAAGTTTGCAGGCTTCGCTTGTTAACTTAAGTTCTAAATTCCAATTTATCACCAAAAAGTTCGCGGGTCAACTATAATACAGCAATAGTTTACCCAGACAGACTTCTAGGACTGACGCTCTTAAACTCTAAAACCTTGATACCCCCACCCCGTTGCCCAAGTGGGGAACTCTTAAAGCCCCATTGTGAAAAGGGGGGGGGGAGCGACTGCGTAAGCCATACTTTCATTTTTGTAGCGACGGTTGCAACCGCCGAGCGAGTGGTAAAATAAAACACTGTTACTTTTAGCCTTACCTATCGTTAAAAGCAGCAAAATTGGGAATAATGAACCGTACTAAAATCGCCGCCCTTTTAACTTGCTTCAACCGCAAAGAGAAAACATTAGCTTGCTTAGATGCTCTTTTTAAGCAGGCACTTCCAGCCGATGTTGATATTTTAGCCTATCTAGTCGATGACGCCAGTACCGATGGCACCAGCGAGGCAGTTCGTCAAATCTATCCTCAAGTCAATATTTTTTCCGGCGATGGTAACTTATTTTGGAACGGCGGAATGCGTGGGGCTTTTACCGAAGCAATGAAAGATGATCCCGACTACTACCTATGGTTAAATGATGACACTCTTATTTATCGAGACACCGTAAGTGTATTGCTAGAAACAACTCAAAAATTATCAGAAAAAGGAGAAACAAAAGCCATCATTGGCGGTTCTACCTGCGACCCCGAAACGGGTAAAACAACATACGGAGGTGTGGTGCGAAATAACCCTTTGCACCCCTTCCGATATGGTATCCTCGAACCAACAAAAGAGCCTCAGATGTGCGATACTATGCACGGCAACTGCGTATTAATTCCCCGCAGTGTTGTGCAAAAGGTCGGCAACCTCGATCCGGCTTTTGTCCATTATATTGGCGATTGGGATTATGGTTTACGAGCCAGACAGAAAGGATGTACAGTTTGGATTTCTCCTGGCTATTTAGGCACTTGTTCTCTCAACCCCCAAGTGATCAAAACGGCTGCTGATAATTTAAGTGAAGGATTGGATAAAATGAGCAAACCGAAAGGTTTATCATTCAAAGATACTACCCTGCAACCGGCTCAAGAGTGGAAAGTATTTACTCAGCGGCATGGTGGCTGGTTGTGGCCAATTTATTGGCTGCTACCTTATCGCAGGTTAGTTTGGCTTTCAGTGTTGAGTAAACTGGGATTGACTAAAAACAAAACTCAAGGTGAATAGGATGGTTGATAGAAATGAACTCCGCATTGCTTGGCTTGTCCCGGAAGTGGAACTGGGAGCTTACTGGCAGCCTGTTTTGAGGGAATTTACGAAATTTTTTAAGAATACTGTATTTTATACTGGTCGTGTTTGGTCTGGGTTCGATCCGACCCTGCCGGGAGCATCGGCAATTCAGTTGGTAGGGGAGACTAAATTTGTCGAGACGGAAAAGATAGAAACAGGATACGATCGCGGATTCATTGTAGTATCGCCTAGTATTATCGGCTATTTGCTAAAATTTAGACCTCATGTGGTCTTTCCCCAAGCTTTCTCTTTGTGGACTGTAATTGTTGCGTTTTTAAAACCGCTACTGAGGTGGAAAGTTGCGATTATTTACGATGGTAGTTCCCCAAATACAGACTTTCGAGATTCCAGTTTTAGGACATTTGTGCGCCGCATCCTTGTGCGGTTTGCCGATGCTTTTGTTGCCAATAGCAATGCGGGTAAAAAATATCTGATGGAAGTTCTAAATGTACCGGAGGATAAAATTTTTACCCGAACCTATCTCGTACCTGATGCGGGAGCTTTGCTGAAACGATTAGATCAAACTCAGCCCCCCAACTTGCAGTTGAAACGCCCGATTTTTCTGTATGTAGGGCGCATCACGGCTAGAAAGGGAATTAAAACGCTTTTAGAAGCTTGCGCTCTTCTTAAAAGTCAAGGTTATGTTGATTATTCGCTGTTGATTGTTGGCAAAGGAGATCAGCGAGAAGAACTGGAAACATTTATTAAAGAGTGCGATTTTGAAGAGCAAGTAACGTGGGCGGGATGGGTAGAGTATGGAAATTTAGGTGCTTATTTTCAGCAAGCTGATATTTTTGTGTTTCCTACTTTTGAGGATGTCTGGGGTATGGTTGTACCCGAAGCGATGGTTTTGGGAAAACCAGTCTTGTGTTCAAATGGTGCAGCTTCCTGTGAGTTAATTATGTCAGGCGAGAACGGTTATATTTTCGATCCTAGCAGTGCTAAAGAGTTAGCGGAGAAAATGCAAGTTTTTCTAGATGCTCCTAATTTGATTGAGTCGATGGGAGAGCGTTCACGACAGATAATTTCTCAAAAAACGCCTGAAACAGCAGCTAAGGCTTACGTCGAAGTTACATCTTTTTTGATGGAGAATAGGTTAAGCAAGTTCGGCAACGGATGAGTGTAAACAATTTAATGGAGATATGGAAGAGGGAAGAGGGAAAATTTAGAAATTACCAATTAGCAATTACCAATTAGCCATGAAAGTTTTATTATCTGCGTTTGCTTGCGAACCGAATCTCGGCTCCGAAGAGGGAGTAGGATGGAATACTGTTATCCAATCTGCTAAACATCACGAAAGTTGGGTATTTACTCGCACGTTTTGTCGATCGTACATTGAAGCAGAACTAGAGCGGAACCCAGTGCCCAACCTGCACTTTGTTTATTTTGATCCGTTTGGGTGGAGCGAAGATTGGAAGGGGAAACAAGGATTGCTGCAACTTCACTACTATCTGTGGCAAATCTGGGCTTATTTTATCGCTCGGAAGCTCGATCGCGAAATTGGTTTTGACATAGTACATCACGTGACTTATGTCAAACATTGGTCTCCCAGTTTCCTGGCGCTGTTGCCGCATCCTTTTATTTGGGGGCCTGTGGGGGGTGCAGAGGCAGCACCAAAGCCTTTTTGGCAAGATTTTAGTCGCCGGGGGAAAATTTACGAAACGCTGCGGGCATTGGCTCAAAGCGTAGGAGAACGCGATCCGTTTGTGGGTCTGACGGCGCGCCGCAGTGCCGTGGCGCTGGCGACTACGGAAGAAACCGCAGCCAGACTGCGATTTCTCAAAGCAAAAAATGTGAAGATTTTCTCGCAAGTCGGTTTATCGCAGCAGGAAATTCAAGAACTAGAGAAATTTCCTACCCCGCCGGAGCAACCAATTAGATTCATCAGTGTTGGTCGTCTCTTACATTGGAAAGGGGTGCACTTGGGACTCCGTGCATTTGCGGAGGCGAAGCTGGAACAATCGGAATACTGGATTGTGGGAGACGGCCCGGAAAGGCAGCGTTTGGAAGCTTTGGCAACAGAATTGGGACTAGCAAATAAAGTATTTTTTTGGGGAACTTTATCTCGCACTGAAACTCTTTCTAAAATGGGGGAGTCTCACGTTCTCCTCCATCCGAGTTTGCATGACTCTGGTGGTTTTGTGTGCACGGAAATGATGGGGGTTGGTCGTCCCACAATTTGTTTGGATTTGGGGGGCCCGGCTACTCAAGTGACGGCTCAAACGGGGATTAAAGTGGCTGCTACTGACCCCGATCGCACTGTGCAAGGTCTAGCAGAAGCTATAGTGTCTTTAGCCCTAGATCGTGAATTGCGAGATCGCTTGGGTCGATCGGGTCAAACGCGCGTCAGGGAAATCTATGATTGGAATATCAAAGGTAAATTCTTTGCCCAATTGTGCGAAGATGTATTCGACGGAAAATCAGGATAACTTCTGATTTATTCGATCGGGCAAAACAAAGAAAACTATATTTTTTCAGGCGGTGAAACGTGGGCGTTGCAATCATTACTGGCTCGGCGGGTTTAATTGGCTCTGAGGCGTGTCAGTTCTTTGCCAAACAAGGCTTAGATATAGTTGGGATCGACAATAATATGCGCCAGTTCTTTTTTGGTGCTGATGGTTCTACAAACTGGAACCGCCAACTGCTCGAAAAGTCCTTGGGTACCAAGTATTATCACTTAGATGTGGACATTCGCGACTATGAAGCGATTACCAATATCTTTCAGCGGTACGGAGAGTCGATCGAATTAGTCATTCACACAGCAGCCCAGCCCAGCCATGATTGGGCTTCCCGTGCTCCGAAAATAGACTTTACCGTCAATGCCAACGGCACTCTCAATCTTCTAGAAGTAACTCGCTTGTACTGTCCTAAAGCGGTTTTCATTTTCACTTCTACCAATAAAGTATACGGCGATACGCCTAACAGTTTGCCTTTAATTGAATTAGAACACAGGTGGGAAATTGAACCTGGCCATACTTACGAAAGTGGCATTCGGGAAGATATGTCCATCGATCAGTGCCTACACAGTTTGTTTGGTGCTTCTAAGGTAGCTGCTGACGTTTTAGTCCAAGAATACGGTCGATATTTTAATATGAACACCGCTTGTTTTCGCGGCGGCTGTTTGACGGGTCCAAATCACTCTGGAGCTCAATTGCACGGCTTCCTCGCCTACTTGATGAAGTGTGCTGTCACGGGAACTCCTTACACAGTGTTTGGCTACAAAGGCAAGCAAGTTCGCGATAACATTCATAGCGCGGATTTAATTTCGGCATTTTATGAATTTTATCAAGCTCCCAAAAGCGCCCAAGTTTATAATACAGGAGGAGGCAGGTACAGCAATTGTTCGATGTTAGAAGCTATCCAGATGTGCGAGGCAATTGCGGAACGCAAGTTTAATTGGACTTATGCTGAAGGGAATCGCATTGGCGATCACATTTGGTGGATTAGCGACAATTCCAAATTTTCCAGTCACTATCCCAACTGGAAAATGAAATATAACGTTAAACAAATCCTACAGGAGATTTATGAATGTAACCGCGATCGTTGGCTGAGAGAGGATTCTAATGATTGAGCGGGGCAAAAAGAATGTGCTGGGAATTTCGGTAAACGATTGAAGAATACAAGGTTAAACAAATCTTAGGGGAGATTTATGAGTGTAACCGCGAGCGTTGACTTAAAGAGGTGCTCCATGATTGATAAAGGGAAAAAGAATGTACTGGGCATATTAGTAAATGCGGTTAATTATGAAGCGGCTGTTAGCAAAATTATTGCTGCAGCCAGCGCCGGAAAACCAATGTCAGTTTCTGCTCTCGCGGTTCACGGGGTAATGACTGGGGTTCTCGACAGCACTCATCGTTATCGGATTAATCACATGGACTTAGTATTGCCAGACGGACAGCCGGTCAGGTGGGCGTTAAATTGGCTCTACCATACGGAATTGCCCGATCGAGTTTGCGGGCCGAATGCGATGTTACAAATCTGCGAACGTGCGGCAGAAGAAGGATTACCTATCTATTTGTACGGATCTCAAGCTTCTGTACTGGAAGCTTTATCTCACAATCTCTGCCAGCGTTTTCCCAAGTTAATTATTGCTGGAACTCAGCCTTCTAAATTTAGGCACGTTTCGCCCCAAGAGAAACAAGAAATTGCACAGCAAATTCGCAACAGCGGTGCAGCAATTACCTTTGTCGGCTTGGGGTGTCCCCGGCAAGAAGTCTGGGCTTACGAATACCGGGACGACTTATCAATGCCGTTGATTGCTGTAGGTGCTGCTTACGATTTTCATGCGGGTAATTTGGCTAAATCTCCTGACTTTTTATCTAAAATAGGTTTGGAATGGCTGTTTCGGATGATGAAGGAACCTCGGCGCCTTTGGCAGCGGTATGTTTTTTTGAATCCACTTTATATCTGGTTGTTTTTGCTACAAGCTTTGAAAATCAAACAGTTCGACCCCACAGACGCCACGCCGCCTGTAGAAGAAGTATTATATGGTTGAAATTTAAACGTTTCTGGTGAATTATGGGCGATCACAAGTAAAAGCTAAAAAAGCAAACACATCGTAACTAATCGTTTTGAGGTGCAAGTGCGATCGCCTGTTCAAAAAAACTTCTATCAAATCCGCTGACATCGGAATTATAGTGGGAGGTTAAGAGTTCGCTATCCAAATCGCGAGTTCTTAACATCCCACTGAGATGATCTGAATATATTAGGGCTTGCTGAATAATCGATCGCATATTGCGTGGCGAAAGGTTTCGATCGCGCGAGCGAGAGTAAAGTCGCCGTGATAAACAGGTAAAATAGGTCAAAACCCGTGCATAGCCACCTGCGATCATGTACAGAAAAGCTGAGCTTGCTCCCCTCCAACCCTTAGACTTTGAACTAACCAACGGATGTAAATTGTCAGCCCTCAACCGTTGGGTAAAAATGGCCCAAATAATCCCGTGGGATGAATTTGAATCAGAATATGCGGCTAACTTCCCGACAGCGCATGGTGCACCAGCCAAATCTTTTCGGATGGCGTTGGGAGTATTAATCATTAAAAAAAAACTGGGAATTAGCGATCGTCCAAGAGTAGAACAGATTAGGGAAAACCCCTATCTACAATACTTTATTGGTCAATCAAGCTACAGTAACGAGCTACCCTTTGACCCCTCTCTATTAGTTCATTTTCGGCAACGAATTAGCCAGAATCTAATTAATAAACTTAACGAACGAATGGTTGAAAAAATCCGCTCCATCACCCCAGTTAAACCATAAAAAAAAAGGATTCGGACGCCAAAAATGAGTCACCCAATCGCGGAAAATTAATCATAGATGCTACCTGTGCCCCAGCCGACATTACCTATCCGACCGACTTAGGACTATTAAACAAAGCCAGAGTTCATACCGAAAAAATTATAGACATCCTGTATAAACAGATCAAATATCAAACCAGTAAAAAACCAAGAACCTACCGTAATCTAGCAAGAAAAGACTACTTAGCAGTAGCTAAACAAAGACAGCCCACCCGAAACAAAAGAAAACAGGCACTAAAAAAACAGCTCCAATATATTAAAAGAAATCTACCTCATATTCAACAGCTAATCGATGCAGGTGCGACCATAGAATGCCTGAACAAAAAGCAATATAAAACCTTGCTAGTCCTTACAGATGTCTATCGCCAACAGCAATGGTTATTTGATAATAATAAACAGAGTATTGAGGATAGAATAGTAAGTTTAAGCCAACCCCACATCCGTCCGATAGTCAGAGGAAAAGCCGGAAAAAGCGTAGAGAGGCGAGCCAAACTATCAGCTAGTTGCTTTGAAGGGTATGTATTCTTAGATCGGATGAGCTGGGATAATTTTAACGAATCAGGAGACTTAAAACAATAGTTCGGACAGTTTTTGGCCCAATGGCTTATGCTCGCTTGACTTTGAGCCACTGTGGATAATTAAATCAATGTCAGCTCCACCCCTGACTTACATTTAATTCGACTTTTTTATGCTCCTTGCCCCGCGTAAGCTTGTAGTATAGTTCCAAAAACTGTCCGGACTATTGTTAAAGAATTTGGAGATAATTATGTAATTAATTTTGCTTGACTACTTAATTTTCATAAAAAATATAAATTAAAGTTAAAAAAGTTAGACTAAAAAAAGTTTGATGGCTTTGATTTTTGAAAAATACCAGTAATATCATCACATCTGCGGAATGTGGGTTTTAGCTTAACTTGTCAGTAATGACGGCGCACTCATGAGCGGGCTGGGCGCTGATGGCGCACCTTACCCCAGATGGCGACTCAAAGAATTTGTTGGCCCTACTCCTATATATCTATTGTTCATATTTATAGTTGGTCGATCGTCCTTGACGCTACCCATACCTGCCGCTGCACCTCGGCCTCATCAGCTACACCCCTAAGTTTTTCGTTGTTAACTGCCCCAGAATTACCTCAAATGTAACGAAATATTACAAGATGACGCTAAAGCAGCATAGAGGCTTGACAGCAAAGAATTAAGCGGCTAATCTGATATACATACCCGGGTAAGTCAATTCACTGTCCTATGCAAGAAAAGCAAAAAGTTACATTGTATCTTCCACCAGAACTGCATCGCCAGCTCAAAATCCGAGCCGCAGTCGAAACTGAACCGATGTCATCAATTGCAGAAAGGGCAATTGTCTTCTACCTAGGAAATCCCGAACTGGTTGACGAAGTAGAAGCCTCCTACGGACAAACCCATCGGGTATACAACTGTCCAGAATGCACGGGTTCAGTAGTAATGCGAGATGGAGAACTGGCATCCGTAACAAGTCAGCCGAGCGTATTGGCTGAACAGGATCTTCCAGTAAAGCAGGTGTCGGGCGTCAGTGCCAGCACGGCAAAACCGGGAGAGGAAGAATTGGTTCCCTGCTAAGAATGCCTTGCTTCCCCAAAAAGCTAAAACTGAACATTTCAGTAAGAGGGCTAATGGCAGCATTGAGATTCAGCAAAGATAGCACCGTCTCTAGTGGGTCGAGGAATATGCAAGAAGAGATCAGTATTCTAATCCAAGCTCAATATCCTCTGATCTACCTCGTGACATCCGAGGAAGAGCGGTGTGAGCAAGCAATTTCGACAATAGCTCAAGCAAAACCACAGCGACGAGTATTTATCTGGACTGTAACTCACGGCATTGTGGAGTATGGTCAACCCCGCACCACCACCCAACACAACACCGTCTCGCCAGAGGCAGCAATTGAATGGGTGATCAGGCAGCGAGAACCCAACAGTAACGCTAGCATCTACATTTTCAAAGATTTGCATCCTTTTATAGATTCTCCTCCGGTAACGAGGTGGTTGCGCGATGCGATCGCCCACTTCAAAGGAACGCAAAAGACAATTATACTGATGTCTCCTTTGCAGCAAATTCCGATCGAGCTAGAAAAGGAAGTAGTGGTATTAGACTTCGCGTTGCCCGACATGAAGGAACTAAACCAAGTATTATCTGGTCAGTTGGAGCAAACGAAATCGCGACGCATTACCACAGAAGGGCGAGAAAAACTTTTAAAAGCAGCCTTGGGATTGACCAAGGACGAAGCTGAAAAAGTTTATCGCAAAGCCCAAGTTTCGACTGGGCGCCTCACAGAAGAAGAAGTAGACATAGTTCTTTCGGAGAAAAAGCAATTAATTCGGCGCAACGGCATTCTAGAGTTCATTGAAGAAGACGAAACCCTGGATGCAGTCGGCGGTTTAGAAGAGCTGAAGCGGTGGCTGAGACAGCGTTCCAACGCCTTTACAGAAAGGGCTAGAGAATACGGTCTGCCCCAACCAAAAGGGATGTTAATTCTCGGCGTACCGGGATGCGGAAAATCGCTGATTGCTAAGACCACCTCCCGCCTCTGGGGACTGCCCCTGCTGAGGCTAGATATGGGTAGAGTCTACGACGGCTCGATGGTGGGTCGATCGGAAGCCAACCTCCGCAATGCCCTCAAAACCGCAGAATCCATCTCTCCAGCCCTCCTCTTCATCGACGAACTAGACAAAGCCTTTGCAGGAGGCACTGGTTCTGCCGACTCAGACGGAGGCACCTCCAGCCGGATTTTCGGTTCGTTCCTCACTTGGATGCAAGAAAAGACTTCCCCAGTCTTCGTAATGGCAACAGCAAACCGAATCGAGCGGTTGCCGGGAGAATTCTTGAGGAAAGGCCGATTTGACGAACTCTTCTTTGTTGATCTGCCTACCAAAGAAGAACGCCAAGATATATTTAAGATTCACCTGTCAAAGCGCCGTCGGGAAATTACTCGCTTCGATTTAGAGCAACTTTCCAATGTTTCCGAGGGCTTTTCAGGTGCAGAGATTGAGCAAGCGCTAGTAGCCGCAATGTACGAAGCCTTCGCTCAAGATCGAGAGTTTACGCAGCTAGACATCATCGCGGCCATTAAATCCACAATGCCACTGTCTAAAACAATGACCGAACAGGTCACCGCCCTGCGAGATTGGGCTAGACAGCGTGCACGGCCCGCTGCGTCTTCCGTCGCTGAATATCAGCGAATGGAATTCTAAAAGCTTTCTCCTGGTCCAAACAGGAGCAAAGGCTAGCAACAGCTAGCAGTTCGATTCAAGAGCCGCCAAGCGGCACCGTTAAATCCAGACCGTTGTTGTTTCTCTCTCAGTTGTATTAGGAGGAAATCCAATGTCTCACTTTAGCACACTGCGTACCAAAATCACCGATGCCGAAATCCTGAAAGCTTCCCTGCGCGACTTGGGCATTTCAGTCAAGTCAGAAGCTGATGTTCGTGGCTATAACGGTCAGCGCGTTCGCTCCGACATCGTGGCGATTCTCGAAGGCGAATATGACCTGGGTTGGTCTCGCAATAGCGATGGTTCTTTTGACCTGATTGCCGACCTCTGGGGCGTCGCCAAAAAACACAATCAAACAGAGTTAATCAACTCTATCAACCAGAAGTACGCAGTTAACAAGACCTTGGCAGCAGTCAAGCAGCGCGGTTTGCAAAATGCCAACGTTAAGCTGGTAGTGCAAAACTAATTGATCTGCATGTTTCCAAGCTCGCGGGTTAACCAAACAAACGGGTTAACCCGTTTTTAGATCGCTAGGAGGTAGAGGGGGGTCTTGGGGCCGCCACATACTTTTTTAGCACCCCCAAGCAGCAGCTTTCAACCTGAAAGCTGCTGCTTTATGCTTTAATGCTCGGCTACCTAATGCTTGGGGCAATCGTCGATCGTTTGTTGATAAATTTCAAGTATTCGATCGACTTTGCGTTCCCAATCAAAATACTGCCGGACTCGTTCCCGTCCCGCACAACCCATACTCTGCCGCAATTCTGGTGACTGAGCGAGCTTGAGCATCGCATCTGTCAGTCCCTTGACAAAGCCTTCTCTGGAAGTGGGTTCTACTAAAATACCGCAAGTGGAATTCAGATAAGGATCGCGAATTAAATAATTTACACTCTTGAAAGTGGGGAGTAGGGGTTGGGCTTATAGCCCGCCCTTTCTGGACGGGCGGGACGCCCATCCCACAAGAACCATCACGCATTGTAAGTTATTTAATTCTCATTCCTAATCTGCCGGGCAGCCCCAGTTCGTTGCTATGACGGGTAAGCCCACTGCCATTGCCTCCATCACCACTGCCCCGCCGCATTCCCGCACACTGGGGAAAACCATTGCATGAGCTTGTTGCATTTTGAGAGCGCACTCCCCCTGAGACAGCCAGCCACTAAATACAACGCTGCTGTCGATGCCGAAGCGAGCTGTTTGAGCTTCGAGTTCCCCTCGGATTTGCCCATCACCGATGATTTCCAACCCACATTCGGCACCATCAACTGGCACATAGGCGGATTGAGGGGGGAAAATTGATACTCCCCACCGATGAATCGGGGGGATTCTTGATTAAGACCACAAAGGGACTTTCAAAGGCGTTATCAATGCACCTCTACCCACTCAGCGATTGGACAAATCCAAGCCTTGCGTATACTTTGTTTGTTTGTTTATGCTTTCAGAGTCCATCACAACGCCAGATAGGTACGCTCAATAATTCACTATTGCTTGTTTGGTCAGGCTACAGTCAAGCTGAGACGAACCAAAGAAAGGAGTTTCACCTTATTAAATTATTTCAACACGTGGATGGTTATTCTTAATCACGTTATAATTATACCGCTTTGTATTAATACCAATTCACTAAGCTGTTACGCATTTAAATTGGAAAATCTGGACAGGCTAGAAGCCCGTCCCACAAGAGTTTTATTGATTTTTGACACACAGTTTAAATGTAGAACAGCTTATGAAGGTACACGCTCATGTAGGCTAAAAGTAGAGGAGATGCAATATGGGCAACAAATTTAAGGTAGAAATCCAGGAAACGGTTGAGGAACTAGAGCATCGACTCGAACGGGCTATAACCGCAGTAAGTAAAGAAAAATTACTGCTATTATACTGAATTGCCACCAAAAAAATCAAAACAAGAGAAGAATTAGCCACGATGCACCGATCGAGACGAATCAACAATATATCGTTGGTTAAGAGCTTACAAACAAGGTGGAATTACCTCATTACTCACAGTAAAAAAAGCTCCCGGTAAGACTCCACATATACCGCCCGAAGTTAGAGAAAAATTAATCAAAAAACTGCAAGAGCCAGAGGGGGAAACAAGTTATGGCAAATTACAGATATGGCTAGAAAAAGAATGCGGAATCAAAGTGAGCTATAAAGTCGTACATGACCTAGTTCATTATAAATTAAAATCTTACCTCAAAGTCCCAAGACCCCAAAGCAATAAGGTGAACGAAGTTGCACAGACAAACTTCAAAAAAAAACTGTGGGAGATTATCAAAGTAATGATTAAATATTTCGGGACAGGACAGCCTGTAAGGATATGGTGTCAGGACGAGAGTAGATTTGGATTGATTACTATGCAGGGTAGGATGATTACATTGAAGGGGATAAAACCCGTCGGGAAAGAGCAATGGAAGCGAGGAAACTTCTATGTGTATGGAGTTGTAGAGCCATCAACAGGTGAACAATATTATCAATAATTTTCTCAGCTCAATCACAACTGCTTTCAAGAGTTTTTACATGGATTTGCTGAAAAATACTCAGACTATTTCAATCTAATTATCATGGATAATGGTAGCTTTCATAAAGCTCTCTTATTAGACTGGCATGACCATGTAATGCCAATATATTTACCTGCCTATAGTCCTGAATTGAATCCGATTGAAAGATTGTGGGAACCTACAAAAAAAGACCTCAAGTGGGAAAATTATTCGAGTTTAGATAAACTCAAAGAACAGGTAGATATAATTATCAAATCTCTCACGAATGAAGAAGTTTTATCTCTCTGTGGTTGGGACTATATCCTTGAAGCTATATTAAGTGCAGGTTCATAGTGAATTGGTATTAGTGAAAAAAACATTATCATTCTCGAAAAAGCTATAAAATCAGATCGGGGCAATCTGGAACGTCATCCACGAATCTAACCAACAAGTCAGAAAAAAAATGGGGATTGCATAACAATATCGATTGTTTTTCTCTGTCCTTTACAAAAAAAAATACCAAAATATGTTCGATATTGTTGCCAATATTCCAAGGCGACTAAGACCTCTTCTTCGAAAGTTAGGATGGTGCGAAGTCCTCTTCTGTCTTTATTATTTTCTACAGCAAAGTTCACCCTTGGCGTTAACTATTGCTTTGAGGGTTTGAATGTTGATACCAAATCAACGTGGAAATTGACAAGATTGCAAATTTATATAAGATTGATTTTTCGTGATTTACTTATTGTGTAATGACAACAGAACTTTCTAGCATCTTATCCTGTCTATGGCAAGACAAGAGTGAAAATAAGTTACGAGTTGGGATTCAATTAACTCAAGCAAAATGTTTCATTATATCATAAAATTATTTTACAATAGGTCTAAGCTGTTGGGCATCTAAATTGTATTTTTGGGGCGGGCTAAGAGTGCCAAACCCTACTCCCCACAAGACTTTTTTTAAATTTGACTATACAATTTAAATGCACTGGGAGCATCTCATATTTGTAAAAACACTTCTTCTGGGTCCTTCCTTCTTCCTCTTCCCTCTTCCCTCCTGCCTCAAAACTCCTGCCTCAAAACTCCAATTTCTAGCTTGCCTGCTTTCATTGAGATGCTCCCAATGCACTTCAGCTTAAGCTCAATGTAACGCAGGCACGGAACACCCTAACCAGGGTGATATGCGCCTGCGTTATCAAGAATCATCTCAATACAAATGAACCCTAACTATTCATCGGCAATCTACCAGATGCAGCCCGCTGCATGGTACTAACTCGCAGCGAGTTAGAGAATATTCCTTGACCTTGCAGTTCAGGGATAGCAGGTTTTACTTCTACTTTTACCACCCTGGCTGTGCAGATAAAAACCGTTTGATCGGCTAAATGGAAAGTCAACCAAGGTTGATTTAACAAATTCAGCAGTTCTTCTTGTAGTTCTTGTGCAGGTATCGGAATAGTGAAAGTTTCAGCCTGACCTTCCACATAATGAAATGTCACTTGAGTTGTGTTCTCTTTATCTTGAGTTAATTTGGCAAAAGAACCTGCGCGCATAAATTTTGCTCCCCAACTTTAGACTATAAAAAAATCAGAATTAAATCTAAAAAATTTGAATTCTGAATTGTTTAACTTTAACCTGTGACAGGGCTGAGGCAGAACTCAGAAGACTGAAGGCAGAATTAAATCGAGTTCAGCCTTCTAGTTTATAGCTGATTCCTGCGAGATCCTATACGTTAGCAGAAGATGTTGGCATCGCACTCATTTTCTCTAAATCTAGAACTTTTGCCAAGTCTTCTGCACTCATTAAACCCCGTTCTAGCACAATTTGCCGCAAAGATTTGCCGGTTTCTAGAGATTCTTTGGCGACGGCGGCGGCGTTGAGATAGCCGATGTGAGTGTTGAGGGCGGTAACGAGGGCGAGACTACCTTCAGCATAAGCGAGACACCGATCGCCCTTAGCTTCAATTTTGGCGAGGCATTGTGTAGTCAAAGCGCTGATGGTATTGCCCAAAATTTCGATGCTGTGAATGAGATTGTAGGCAATCAGGGGCATCATCACGTTTAATTCTAATTGTCCTGCTTGGGCGGCAAGGGCGATCGCGCTATCGTAACCCATAACTTGAAAACAAACCATCGATGTCATTTCTGCCATCACAGGATTGTATTTTCCCGGCATAATGGACGAACCAGGTTGCACAGGAGGCAGTTGAATTTCTTTCAAACCCGTTTTCGGCCCGGAGTCCATCAAACGCAAGTCGTGGGACATTTTAACGCAATCTTGAGCGAGATTTCGCAGTGCACCGGACACATTTACAAACGGTGCCATACTCTGCATAGCTGCCATTAAATGCTTTGCTGGTTTCAGGGGTTGGTCGATTAATTCGGAGAGAATTTCAGCAACTTTTTGACAGTATTCAGGATGAGTATTTAACCCGGTTCCTGCCGCACTTCCCCCCAATCCCAGGGATGTCAAATCATCGGATGCCCTGTCAATTCTCAAGGTATGTTCTCTGAGAATTTGCGCCCAAGCGCCGAAGGTGTCGCCGAGTCGAACGGGCACAGCATCTTGCATATGAGTGCGGCCGGATTTAACAATATCTTTGAACTCTTCGGCTTTGTTTTCTAGGGCGACTACGGCATCCGACAAAGCCGGAAACAGAGTTTTTTCTAATGCCAACAATCCGCCAATCCGAATCGCCGTCGGAATCACATCATTTGTCGATTGACCGTAGTTTACATGATCGTTAGGACTAACGCGCTTGTAATTGCCTTTTTCATCGCCCATAATTTCCAAAGCGCGATTTGAAAGAACTTCATTAACGTTCATGTGGTGAGAAGTTCCGGCGCCGGCTTGGTAGACATCAACTACAAATTGATCGCGCAATTTGCCAGCTAGGATTTCATCTGTTGCTTGGACAATGGCTTGACTGATGTCTTCTGGAATGCAGCCGAGTTCGCCATTGGCGATCGCCGTTGCTTTTTTAATTAAAACACAAGCATCAACGTATGTTGATAAAGGCTTAATGCCGCTAATGGGGAAATTTTCAATAGCCCTTAGAGTTTGGATGCCATAATAGACATTAGATGGGATTTGTTTGTCTCCCATCGAGTCGCTTTCGGTGCGATAGGTTGCGGTTGGCTTTTGAGTCATATCGTCTGGTTTGTGAGAATTAGGAATTGGGATTTTTTTTAAGAATGCTGACTGCCACTGCTGTTTTACCGCGTCGGCGGACTCAGTAAAATACAAGTCAATCGATTTTCGATTTTCGATTTTCGATTTTCGATTAAAGAATTGAAGCATTGACCCCACGGATAAACTGGGGGGGCAAGTTTATCGGATACAGGTTTTTTATTTCTCCACGGATGAATCCGGGGGCTTGTATCCTGGATGCTTTCGCTCACGATTGTAAATAATTATCTCACACTCCGAGTTAAATCTCAAATCTCAAATCTTAAATTAAGATTATTTACCTAAAAGTGTGCAAGAATAGTTGTGTAATTCCGAGTTGTTTAGAACGCCTCCTTCTGTACTTGAGCAGATAAATTTGCGTGCTTAAAAATAAATATTAAACCAGAATTTGAATTTTTGTCACAAAAATTCAAATTACAAATCGGGGAAAGTTGTTATATTTGGTAGCACAAACAATTTTGCAGCAGGCGAATTGCCAAAAATTATGCCGCGTTACCAAACCATAGATGATGTTCCTACCCTCCAAGAGGCACTCGAAGGAATAATTGTTGAAGATTTAAAAAAACTGAATGCACTGCTGTCGGGCGATCGCAAATTAACCCGAAAAGCTGACCTGGTTGCTGGGATTAAACAGCAAATGCAGGGAGAAAAACTTAAGCAAGTTTGGGCGCAATTAGACGATTTGCAAAAAGCGGCCGTAGCGGAAGTTATACATGGGTCAGGTGGTGGCTATGATGCCGATGTATTTATGGCGAAATACGGACAACAACCAGACTGGGGAAAGAGCGATCGCTATGGATACAACCGAGAACCATCCCTACTATGCTTGTTCTTCTACGGCACTGCGATACCCTACGATCTGGAAGAAAAATTGCTGAAGTTTGTGCCAAAACCTCAAGCAACTCCCTTAAATCTGGTTGGGGATGTACTGCCAGATAATTTTATGGTTCGTGTAGAAAAACCTAACTTTCGTACATCTCAAACAGAGGTATCCGAGTACGAACTTCCTTTGACAATTTTTGAAATGGAACGGGCAGCCCCAAAGGATTTGGAAGCAGTTTTGCGTCTGATTCAGTCGGGCAAAGTTGCCGTTAGTGAGAAAACCGCATTACCTGGTGCCGCAACTCTGAAAGCGATCGCCGCCGTATTGCAAGGGGGTGATTTTTATAACGACGAACAGCGCCAAGCTACCTTGGAAAAGGGCGATATATTCTACGAGGTTGGTAACATCAAATCCTTTGCTTGGGCCGCGATCGCCCAAGGGAGCAAATTCGCCGAACTATCCGGCAAAAAGCTTGTTTTGACCAAAGCGGGACAGAAAGCTTTGCAAGAATCACCTGCCAAAGGATTGCAGACAGCATGGAAGCGCTGGTTAAAAACAAACACTTTTGATGAATTTCGCCGGATTGATGCGATTAAAGGACAAACCGGCAAGGGCGCGCGCGGCATGACAGCGGTGGTGGGGCGGAGAGAGGCGATCGCCTCAAGGCTAGCAGAATGTCCTGTTGGTAAATGGGTTCTGTTTAGCGAATTTAGCAGGTATATGTTGGCAACGGGGAATCGGTTTGAAGTAACCCGCGATCCCGACAATCTCTATATTTCTGAATTTGGGTATGGTAACTTAGGATATTCGGGCAGTCACGATTGGCATATTCTGCAAGAAAGATATATGCGCTGCCTGTTGTTTGAGTATGTTGCTACCCTGGGAATAATTGATGTTGCCTATGCCGATCCGTCCCTCCTACCCAGCGATTTTGACGATCTTTGGGGAACGGACGATTTGAGATTTCTCAGCCGCTACGACGGCTTAATCTCTTTTCGCCTGACAGCTTTGGGGGCTTACTGTTTGGGATTGACTGACAATTACACCCCACCAGCAATTGAGTTCAGTCAAACACTCCGCGTACTGCCCAATTTAGATATTGTTGTAGCAGGAGAAGGCATTGCGGCATCAGATGCGATCGTCCTCGATCTCTATGCTAAAAAAGTTTCAGATGTCGTCTGGCAACTCGATCGACAAAAGCTATTTACCGCCATTGAAGCCGGATACCCGCTAGCAGAATTTAAAGAAGTTTTAGAGACAAGAAGTATCGAACCGCTACCCGAAACTGTACAGCAATTTCTGACGGATGTTACAGAACGATCGAATAGTTTGCAAGACTTAGGAACTGCCAAGTTAATCGAATGTGCTAGCCCCCATTTAGCAGTGTTGATTGCCAATGATTCCCGTACCAAAAAATTCTGTCAGCTAGCGGGCGATCGCACTTTAGCAGTTCCATTATCCCAGGAAACTAAGTTTCGCAACGCCCTGCGGCAGATCGGCTACGTCTTACCCCAGCGGGATAAATAGTAAGATATTGTCCGGTGGTATAGCAGGAGGCAGGAGGCAGAAGGCAGGAGGCAGGAGGCAGACGTAATCAGAGCTCATGTTTCAGCAATCGATATCGTCCGGCGCCGCCTTGGCGGTTGTTATATCTGAGATGTTGCACCATTCTCAATAAGGCTTTTATGGGCGGGCAGGATGCCCACCCCACAAGAAATTAATTCTTTGTGGAACAGGCATCTTGCCTGTTCTTGAGAATGGTTCAAGATGTAAGGTGGTATCGATCGCACTCGCGCCAGGGTGAAGCAGTCGCATACAAATCCTGAAATTTATTGCAGGGACAATCGCCCGACTGCTTCACTCCTACAAGTATCTAAAATAGTTTCCTTCTTCCCGATCGCATTTGAGACAAGCCTAATAATTAATCCGTGTATCCGTGTTAATCCGTGTAGTGCATTCCTTCTTCTTATGAATTATGTTCCCGAAAATGCTTTGATCGTGCAAAGCGATCGATCGATCTTACTAGAAGTTCACGCCCCCACAGCACAACAGGCGCGAGAAGCGATCGCCCCCTTTGCCGAATTAATCAAAAGTCCCGAACACATCCACACCTATCGCATCACGCCCCTCAGCGTGTGGAATGCGCGGGCGGCGGGAATGCCAGTTGAAGAGGCGATCGCAGCTTTGCGAAAATATGCCAAGTATCCCATTCCTGAGTCCGTAGCGCAGGAAATTGAACTGTTGGGGGCGCGGTATGGATTAACTGTAATTGAAAGAATCGATGCGGCTAACCCCGATTTACAACTGCGAATTGCCGATTTTCCCCTAGCGGAATTGCTGGTACGGGACGATCGCGTTAAACCAATGTTGGGGAAGCGCATCTCCGATCTTTGCTTTCAAGTCGATGCCGGGAATCGCGGCGTACTCAAGCAAGCTTTACTAGCGGTGGGCTATCCGGCAGAAGATTTGGCTGGATATGTGGAGGGTGCCGAATTAGGGATTTCTTTGCGCGATCGAACTTTAGCGGACTTGCCCTTTAATTTGCGTGCTTATCAACACAAAGCCGCAGAAGCATTCTATCAGGATGGGGACGTAAAAGGTGGCAGTGGGACGATCGTCCTACCCTGCGGGGCTGGTAAAACGATAGTCGGGATGTTAGCGATGAGTTTGGTAAAGCAAAAGACACTCATCCTCACCAGCAGTTTGACTTCAGTGCACCAGTGGCGCAGGGAAATATTAGACAAAACGAGTTTAACTGAGGATGCGATCGCTGAGTACAGCAGTGTCACCAAACAGACGGCTGCTGTCACCCTATCGACTTACCAAATGCTAAGTTATCGATCGAATAAAGATGATGAATTCCCGCATTTCGAGTTGTTTAACGCCCAATCCTGGGGACTAATTATTTATGATGAAGTCCATCTATTACCTGCACCGATATTTCGGATCACTGCTGAATTACAAGCACGGCGCAGGTTAGGTTTAACTGCGACATTGATTCGCGAAGACGGGAAAGAAGGCGATGTTTTCACATTGATTGGGCCCAAGCGCTATGACGTACCTTGGCGCGAATTGGAAGGACAGGGATTTATTGCCACTGCCAATTGTACGGAAATCCGCGTCGCGCAAAATGAGGCGGAAAAAATGGAATATGCCCTAGCGCCCCGCCGCAGCCAGTTTCGGATTGCTGCGGAAAATCCAGCTAAGTTGGATGTGGTGCAAAGTTTGTTGCAAAAGGAAGCGGGACACCGTATTTTAATTATTGGTGAGTATCTCGAACAGTTGGATGCGATCGCCAAAATTACCGAATTGCCTCTGATTACGGGGAAGACAAAACAGGCAGATCGCGATCGGTTATACGAAGCATTCCGTCACAAAGAAATTCCCGGATTAATTCTATCTCGCGTGGGCAATTTTGCCGTCGATTTACCCGATGCCGATGTGTTGATTCAAGTATCGGGAAAGTATGGTTCTCGCCAAGAAGAAGCGCAGCGCCTCGGACGAATTCTCCGCCCGAAATCCGATGGACATACTGCGAGTTTTTATACATTAGTATCGCTACAAACTTGCGAGGAAGATTTTGCCCGACACCGCCAACTGTTTCTGACTGAACAGGGCTACAACTATCGCATAGAAGTTCAAAAAGATGTGTAGTCAGCTTTGCATAATAGACCTCTTACAGTATTAACGCGCTTGTAGTTGCTTTTTTCATCTCAACAAGTTGCTACACTATTAATAACCGCATCCTCACCCACATTTATGTTCGCAAAAGCAATCCTCGCTCTCGGTCCCTTAATCTCGGAAGTGCTGTCACCCATCGCCAGAAATATCGGTCACAAACTAGGAGAAACCCTCGGCAATAAATCTCAACAGTGGCTCGAATTTCTGATTCCCGATCCCAATCAGATATTCTCAGATTCGACTGAGATAGAGCAAGCAAAACAGAGTTATTCCCAAGAACTGCTCGAATACGTCAAAGCGAAAGATGCCAGAGATAACGAATTGTTAAACCTGACATTAGCACAAACAGCACGCCGCCTTGAGTTGCAAGCACAGGAAAAGGAAGACAGACTGAAGCTGGCAGCCTTGCAGCGGGATTTGATGCGGGAATTGCAAGCAAAGGATATTCAGATCAAGCTGGCTGAAATTCAAACAATTTGGGATAAAGATACTTGGTTTTCTAAGTTGAATCGAGAGGAAACTAAGCAGATTTTACTTCAGCAGCAACATCGCCTCTTAATCTTACTATCACCGCCCAAAATTAGCAAGCGATGCCCGGAAACCTTTTGTGAAGATTTGCCCATTGAGATGAGAAGTGTGGGAGATTTTCTCAGACAGCATTATCCTCAACAGGATGTCTTACGCCCAGTTAAGTTTTATAGCGATTATTTCACTGAGTCGATTGGTGATATTGATGTGGAACGCTTGCAGCGAATTTTATCTCCGGTTCCTACTACAATTTTATATAGCGATATCAGCGACTATGCCGTAACTTTTCGCGTCGGCTTTTGGGGATTCCTGAATAGTCAGGAAGTCTCCCTGTTTTCTACCAAAGTTTTTGAGTGGGAAGAGGCAAAAGATGCACTTTTAGCATCTGGAGTAAGTGAGAAAAAAGCCCTACGCATGATTCGGCAGTTGAT
The DNA here is from genome assembly GCF_036705265.1 of Microcoleus sp. B4-C2. Taxonomy (NCBI): domain Bacteria; kingdom Bacillati; phylum Cyanobacteriota; class Cyanophyceae; order Oscillatoriales; family Microcoleaceae; genus Microcoleus; species Microcoleus sp. B4-C2. The sequence goes on along the minus strand of NZ_JAUBUB010000002.1, from coordinate 77,180 downwards.
TGTGGCAATTCACAAGTTACTTGCGGGATTTTTAGCAGATTTGTATTATCTCAATATTGACCCTGGCTATGAACCTTTATTATTTAAGTTAAAGGATGAATTGGCTCAAAATGGGTTGGCAGAAGAATGGGTGAAACCTTATTTTGATATTCTTCAGGATATTCAGGGGCGACAGCGAGAACTGTATGAACAGGAGTTGAAAAAGCTGATTGAGCAAGTAGAGACTGAACGTCAATCTCAAGAAGCTGCCAAAGCTGAAGCTCAACGCCAACAACAAATAGAAGAATCTGCCAAAGCTGAAGCTCAACGCCAACAACAAATAGAAGAAAAAATCATTAGAAAAGCTTACTCCTTCAAATGTGTAAAAACTCTTAATGGCGTAGCTATGTCATCTGTTGATTGCGTAGTTATTAGTCCAGATGGCAAGACTTTTGCTAGTAACAGCAGTGGAAATTGCAGCAAACTTTGGAATCTCCATACAGGAGAGCTGATTCGTACTTTTTCTGCGGATTCAGGTGCGGTTTATTGCGTTGCCATTAACCCTAATGGAACAATTTTAGCTAGTGGAAGTTCTGACCAACAAATTAAGCTGTGGAATCTGGAAACTGGACAAGAGATTAGCACTCTCAAGGGTCACTCAGGTTTAATTCGGTCTCTTGCTTTTAGTTCAGACGGAGAAACTCTTGTTAGCGGCAGTGGTGACCATACTATCAGACTGTGGAATCTGAAAACCAAACAGGAAATCCGCACTCTCACTGGACATTCAAACCTGGTTATGTCTGTCACTATCAGCCCGGATGGAGAAAATATTGCTAGTGGCAGTTGGGACAAAACTATAAAACTGTGGAGTCTGAAAACCAGACAGGAAATTTGCACTTTTACTGGGCATTCAGAGTCAGTTTATTCTGTCGCCTTCAGCCCGGATGGACAAATTCTTGCTAGTGGTAGTGGAGACAAGACTATCAAACTTTGGAATCTGAAGACCACACAGGAAATTTGCACTCTAACAGGGCATTCACACGGGGTTTTTTCCCTTGCCATCAGCCCGGAGGGACAAATTATTGCAAGTGGAAGTAATGACAATACTATCAAGCTTTGGAATCTGAAAACCGGACAGGAAAATCGCACTCTCACAGGGCATTCAAACAAGGTTAATTCGGTCAGTTTTAGCCCGGATGGAAACACTCTGGTTAGTGGCAGTAATGGTGGGAGTATCAAGATTTGGCGGTGTGATGGATGAACTAACAGGGAAAGATAAAAATTAGGGCAGGATTTGCAAACAGGGAACTACAAAACTTGACTGCGTGAGAAATAAACCGATAAACGCTTAGGGAAAGTAATTGAAATGTCAGAAACAATTAATTTTGAGCAAGCAGTGTTAGAGAATCTGCGACAGTTGCCAAGGGAGAAACAACAAGAAATGCTCGACTTTGCACAATTTCTCGTGCAAAAAGCTGATCAGAAAAAGCAGTTATCCAGCGAAAGTTCTGAGTCTAACAGTTCGTCAACAACCGCACCTACTCTCAAGCTATCACAAGCGAGAAATTGCTAGCCTGCCAATAGCAGAACGCCATAAAATACTAGCACCATTTATACCTGCTACAGCCGAAGATTTTTTGACATATCCTGAATTAACCGAGTTTTCGGTACTTGATGGCGAAGACTGGGAGGATGACAGAATTCAAAAAGTCTCAAAACTATATTCATCCTCAAAAACTTCAGACCAAGCAAGTGAGGTTAATTGACATTTTTTACCCATTTCATCCTCGGCATCTTTCACCGCAACTTGAAAACATTTCTCCCAGATAGACTCAATAAAATCACGATTTAAACGCGGCATTTCTTCTTGACTTTCTTCAATCTCTCGCCGCGCCGAACGAATACTAATAGCCCAGCTAGCTGTTCGTTTTTCAGGTTGATTTTTCCATTTAATAATATGAAGCATTAAACGAATTAACTGGCTTTTTAATGCTCGTTTTTCGGTTCTTCCCATTGCTTCAATTAAAGATTCTAAACCTGCCGTTGCTTCCATAGATTTTCCTTCTTTGAGAAGTGTCTGGACTGTGACAGCCGTTTGATAATGAGAACACACTGCTAACCAGTCCCAATCTTGTTTAGTCAGCATTGCCCTATCCTTGAATTTGCTTATATTCCTAAATTTATCATACCGATCGCCCCTCAACTGGGTCCTCCCATCCCCCAACAGCCCAACAATACTTAATAAAAACTTTATAAAACTTACCATTTCCGCATAGATTAGAGTTATCCTAGAAAATCCAGCAATCCTGCAAAGCGTCAACCTTCTCGTCACTTATCCAGTGGTTCGATGACTCAAACCCAAAGCACTAAAACCGCCACCCCAACTGCAATTTATTCCTTGACAATTGCTCCCGCCTGTGTATTGCGGGGTCGATCGGCCTTAGCACAAGCCGGAGATGCGATCGCCCGTTTCGGAAAGCGGCCGCTAATCGTCGGCGGCAGCAACTCCCTCGCCGCCGCCCAACCGTACCTGCAACCAATCCTCGAACAGCAGCAGTTAAAATCCGCCGAAACATTATACGGCAAGGATTGTAGCGAAACCAGCCTCGAAATCCTCCGCGAAGCAGCCCAAACCCATCAAGCCGATTTCATCATCGGTGTCGGCGGTGGCAAAGCCTTAGACGCAGCCAAACTCGTCGCTTATCAGTGCAAAATCCCGATCGTCACAATACCGACATCAGCCGCCACCTGTGCCGCTTGGACAGCCCTTTCTAACATTTATTCAGAACAAGGTGCATTCCAATACGATGTCACATTAGCCAGATGTCCCGACTTATTAATACTCGATTACGGTTTGATTCAAACCGCACCGCAGCGGACATTAATAGCAGGAATTGGAGATGCGATCGCCAAATGGTACGAAGCATCAGTCAGCAGCGGACACTCCGAACAAACCCTGATCATTTCCGCCGTCCAACAAGCTAGAATACTGCGCGATATTTTATTCCAAAAATCAGCCGCCGCCCTCAAAGAACCCGGTAGCGAAACCTGGCAAGAAGTCACAGATGCAGCCGTATTGCTAGCAGGAGTAATCGGCGGAATTGGTGGTGCTCAATGTCGCACCGTCGCCGCCCACGCCGTCCACAACGGCCTAACTCATCTATTAGCAAGTCACGGCACATTGCACGGCGAAAAAGTCGCATACGGCATTTTAGTACAACTGCGACTAGAAGAAATGCTGCAAAACAATCAACTCGCCGCTAGCGCCAGACAGCAACTGCTAAAATTCTACGCCGAGATTGGATTACCCCAAACTTTAGACAACCTCGGACTCGGAGACATTACCATAGCAGAATTGCAGCGCGCCGCCGACATAGCCTGCAATCCTAATTCCGACATCCACCGACTGCCTTTTAAAGTTGTTCCCCAACAATTAATGGCAGCGATGGTTTCTACCACCGCACCTGTGGGAGAATTAAAGATTAAGAATTAAAACAGTTTGTAGTAAGGACTAAAGTCCTGAAAAGGCTGTGCTAGCAAGGACGAAAGTCCTTACTACAAACCACGAAAACTGACAACTGACAAAAAATAAATGACCTTGGATTGGATTACCCCTGCTGACAGGTTGCAAAAACTACCGCCCTACGTATTTGCCCGTCTCGACGAACTCAAAGCCCGCGCCCGCGAACAAGGACTCGATTTAATAGACTTAGGAATGGGAAACCCCGACGGTGCCACTCCTCAACCAGTAGTAGAAGCCGCCGTCGCAGCCATCCAAAATCCTGCAAATCACGGCTATCCACCTTTTGAAGGAACTGCCAGTTTCCGCCGTACTATTACTAAATGGTACAGCCGTCGCTACAATGTTGAACTCGATCCAGAAAGCGAAGCATTGCCTTTGTTGGGTTCTAAAGAAGGTTTAGCACATTTTGCGATCGCCTATATCAATCCAGGGGACTTAATATTAGTACCAAGTCCTGCTTATCCCGTATTATTTCGCGGCCCAATTATCGCCGGTGCAAAAGTTCACAACATCATTCTCAAACCAGAAAACGACTGGGTAATTGACTTAGCCGACATTCCCGACAGCGTAGCCGAACAAGCCAAAATACTCTATTTCAATTATCCCAGTAATCCGACTGGAGCAACTGCACCCCGCGAATTTTACAAAGATATTGTTGCTTTCGCACACAAACATCAAATCTTGCTGGTTCACGACTTGTGTTATGCGGAATTAGCCTTTGACGGCTATCAACCGACAAGTTTATTAGAAATTCCCGGCGGTAAAGAAATCGGTGTCGAATTTCACACCATGTCCAAAACCTACAATATGGCCGGCTGGCGAGTCGGTTTTGTAGTAGGAAACAGCAAGATTATTCAAGGTTTGCGGACCTTAAAAACTAACCTAGATTACGGTATATTTTCCGCCTTGCAAACAGCAGCAGAAACAGCACTGCAATTGCCGGATAGTTACTTGCACGAAGTGCAGAATCGTTACAGGACTCGCCGGGATTTCATGGTGGAAGGATTGGCAGAATTAGGGTGGAATATTCCTAAACCTCTCGCTGCAATGTATCTTTGGGTTCCCTGCACTCGCGGCATGAGCTCGACTGATTTTGCCCTCAATGTTTTGCAGCAAACGGGTGTTGTGGTGACTCCTGGCAATGCTTTTGGGCCGGGCGGCGAAGGATATGTGAGAATTAGTTTGATTGCAGATTGCGATCGGCTGGGAGAAGCATTGCGACGCTTGAAACAAGCAAACATTCGCTATTAGTCAGTAGTCATTAGTCAGTTGTTATTGGTTATTGGTTATTGGTGGGTTGTTAGTTGTTATTGGTTATTTGTTATTTGTTGGCGATCGTAACCAATTATTAACTACCAAGGACTAATGACTACTGACTAATGACTATAAGGTTTTAATTTGCTGAATAACCCAATCAAAAGTTTCCATAACTTGCTTGAGGGCAGATTCGTCTTGCAAAGTAAACAAAGCCAGACTCGGCGACCTTCTCTCACCTGGTTCTATAGGCAGCGACAGACCGATCGCACTCAGCTTACTTCTCAATTCCAGCCAATTTTGTTCCGCATTAAACGGCGGCTGAGAACCGTAATTGTTAGCAGAAATCTCCATTCTGCCAGCAATATCTACAGTGAATAACTGATAAGGTTTTCTTCCCTTTTGAGGCAATTGAGCGGCGAAACCGCCGTAGGCATCCCCCGTTCCCCAGTGGATTTGAACTTCGGGTTCTTGACTTTTTGCCCAAAGGTAAATTGCTTTTGCCATTTGCGCCTCGTCCGCGCCTCGTCTAGCTTTGATTTCGGCAAAAAATGAAGATTCATCCCAGCGCCTTCTTTCGCGGGTTGCGCTGGATTTTTTCTGCTGTGCTTCTGCTGTCTGACCGATCACTCTGGGAACCAGCGTTTTCAAACCGTCTTCACTTACATACTGCTTAATTTCCAGGGCCAAAACTTCAACCGGGTCCATTTGTTCGTTGAGAAATTCCACAACTCGGCGCATTTCAGCGGAAATCTCGTCAGCTACAAACACTAAGCGAACTTTACCCGCTTGCAAATTAGTTTTAACCTTCTGCCAAAATCGGTCTTCATTAGCATTTGCGCCGAGAAACTCTTCAAAAATCTGTTCGGGATCGCGACCCCGATCGCGACAATTAGCTTCAAACAGAGAAATAATTGAATCAATGGGCCAGTAAACCAACGCATTAGCAGCATAGTCGATCGACTGACCCAAAACTTTTTGCCGCAGTTCGGCATTAGGAGTTCGCCTGACATCCACCAAAGTAGGAACTGCATTTTGGTCGAGAAACAAATGATCTAGCGACCACTGCACCGCTGTTTCCTCATCGCTGGGTGCAGCTTCCCGCGAAATTAACAGCCACCTCCGCGCCGTCGCCCGATCGATTTGGTCTCCCGCGATCAAATTAGGATAAGTTACTAGCAAGTCTTGTAACTGGTCTTCCGAGTCGTAGGGCTGTTCCATCATTTCTACCAGCCTGTCGTCGTCCTGAATCAGATAAATACCTCCAGCCATGCCAGCCCACCTACTTAATTTTAGATTTGAGATTTGAGATTTGAGATTTCCGGCTTAGTTATTAGTCTTTAGTCTTCATTCCGCAGCCAATGATATCATGTCCGATCGATTAACCATAATATCCCCGTCGGGGCGGGTTTTTGAGACAGGGTAAACACATCTTAACTTTCACCCAAAATATGCTACAATTAAATCTGACTAAATTTTCATGTCGTTGATTGTAGTTTATTGGTGCTATCAATGGCAAGAGGTTTTAGTAAAGCTGTAACTTCCCAACAAAAACAAACAGATTCATTACCACCTTCAATGAATCTTTTAAGTAATATTTTTTTAGAGCATTTTCGCAACTATAAAGATCCAAGAATAGAAAGAAGTAAAGAACACTTACTTAAAGATATTAGATCGATTGCGATTCTAGCTGTCCAGACGCGGTGCAGACGGATGGGTGGCAATAGAAGCCTAGGTAATGCCAAATATGAATGGTTAAAAAGCTTTCTATAATTACCGAATCGCATACCATCTCATGACACATTTAGTCGGGTATTTTTCCGAATTGAACCACAATAGTTTGAAGAATGTTTTTTGACTTGGGTAAATGCCATAGTCGGGGAATTAGAACTAAACGCGATCGCCCTTCATTGATGGCGAAACAATAAAACAATTATATGACCGAAATAGCCAGCAAAAAGCGATATATATAGTTACAAGCTAGTCTTCATTTCATCAATTGGTTTTAGAAAAAAAAAACATAAAAAATCTAATGGAATGACCAAGAATTTCTTGATGGTACCCGCCACGTGATTTATCCGTGCAATCAATCCAAAATCTAAAATCGAAAATCCTCAAGCCCCCGAATTTATCCGTGGGGTAAAGCCAAAATCTAAAATCTAAAATCTAATGACAGCGATTGCGGAATTAATAGAAATGTTATAAATTGCCGGAAGTGTAATAACTATAGATGATCGGCTGTTATCAAAAAAATATAATATCTCTGATTTTTAAGAAAAAAGAAGATTATATTTTAGCTTTCAAAGGCAATCAACAACTTTTATACAAAGCCGTGAAAGAGTGGTTTGAAGTAGCTCAAGAAGCAGATTATTTAGGAAAAAAGTATGATTATTATGAACATGAACAAGTAGAAGCAGGACATCACCGAGTGTAACAAAGACAAGTCGGGAATGTGGATTTATCCGAGTTACCACCTCTGCATAATCAAGCATTATGGACGGGATCAAAAACAGTTGTCATGATAGTTAGTGAACAAAGATTGTAGAATAAAACCACCACATAAGCTCGTTTTTACGCTTAGTAGTTTCAGCAGTAATGCTGAGACAATTGCTGGGGCGAGCCGCAGTCACTGGGGCATTAAAAATAGCTTATATTGGACGCTTGATGTTACATTTTGTGAATATAAAAGCTGGATTATGAAACAGAACTCTCCCGTAAATTTTGCACTTCAATCGGAGGCTAGCCGTAAATATACTGCAACAAGAAAAAACTTCCGGCACAAAGTCTAAAAATGGAACGCTATCGAGCGGGAATGGATAATTATTGATTTCAAATTTTAAACTTTGCCAGCTAACGCTTAAAAGATAACACCCATCTCTTGTGAAATTTATCCGTATTTTTAAATTTTATAAATTCTTAAAGTTTTGATTGAATCTGCTTCACTGGGGTTAAAGTTAAGAATTTTCCGAATGTTTTTTTAGTTATTTAGTAATGCACAAACTCACTTTTTTGTCCAATTAATTTAGATGAGTTTACCATATTCTAAGTATAATGTTTATGACAACTTGTGTAATGTCTCAACTTATTAAATAATCACAAAAATAGCTGTAAGTGAATATATAATTGCTTTTACACCGCCTAATTTTTATATTTTATAGTTAATTTTTATAAGATTATTAACTTTTTGAAATACTAGGTTCTGTAGAGCAGGAATTAACAACCGAATCAAGTTGATTAAGCGGCAAGCTTATGGATTTGTCAACTTTGATAACTTTCTGGCGAGGCTATTAGCTTGCTTTTCTGATTAGTTTTGCTGATCGTGTTGACTCCAGAAGAACTGAATAAGCTAGAGGCAGTCTAACACCGAAAAGCGTAGCTCCATAGAAGTTACAATATAAAGATATTGTGAACTTACCTTGAGTGTCGCTAAAATATTAAAATAACAGCTCGCGAGTGGAATTTAAGAGGTAAGACTTGAAACAAGTTGGATTAGTGGCGATCGGACGCAATGAAGGGCCGCGCCTGCGCCAGTGCCTAGTATCGGCCACAGACAAAGTTGCCCGCGTCGTGTATGTCGATTCCGGATCAACAGACGGTAGCCTAGAGTTAGCCCGATCGATCGGAGCCGATACAGTAGAACTAAACTTATCTATACCGTTTACTGCAGCACGCGCCAGAAACGAAGGCTTTGCTCGCTTGCTGAAACTATCACCAGACATCGAATTTGTCCAATTTGTAGACGGCGACTGCGAATTGGTTGACGGATGGATCGAACTCGCCCAGCAAGAACTCACAGCCAAACCCGACGTAGCCGTAGTGTGCGGGCGCCGGCGCGAAAGATTTCCCAACGCCACAGCATACAACCGACTCTGCGACATCGAGTGGGACACGCCTGTCGGCGAAGCCAAAGCCTGCGGCGGCGACTCGATGATGCGCGTCGCGGCGTTCGAGCAAGTCGGCGGTTTCAACCCTGCACTCATTGCTGGCGAAGAACCAGAACTCTGCGTGCGGCTGCGTCAAAACGGCTGGAAAATCGAGCGCTTAGATGCAGAAATGACCCTGCACGACGCCCAAATGACAAGTTTTACCCAGTGGTGGAAACGTTCTCAAAGAGCCGGTCACGCCTACGCCGAGGGTTCCTGGCTGCACGGAAACACCCCCGATCGCCACTGGGTCAAAGAGACCACCAGCATCTGGTTCTGGGGATTCGTTCTGCCTGTGCTAGCATTGGGCACAGCCTGGTTCACCCACGGGTGGAGCCTGTGGTTGCTCGCCGGCTACCCGATACTTACCTACCGAATTTACCGCCGGATGTTGCAGCGGAATTTGCCAGCCAAGGATTCTGGTCTTTATGCTATATCTTGTGCGATCGGGAGATTTCCCCAATTGCAAGGTCAGATTCAGTTTCATCAGCGTCGCTTGCTGGGACAGCGCAGCAACTTGATCGAATACAAGAGATCAAGCCCATCAATGGAGCAAGTTAGAATTAGTGCTAAGTCTACTAAGTAGGTTAGCCACCATCAACTTAACAGGTTTTTTCTGGAACGTACTTCTCCCCTGTAATCCCGAGTCCTGTGTAGAGGCGGGTTTTCTCCCCAACCTCTACACCCGACACCGGAACCTCAAAAAACCTGCAACCGATCGAGTAATTTCTTCAAAACTAAACTGACAAAGATCGATTTATAAACAAAGGTATCCAACCAATGAACAACCAAAAATTGTAATTGCTCAACTAGGGGAAAAAAGGGAGCCATCAGTAGAGAGAGCTTGTTGAATGGATTGATAAGCAGTTAAACCCGGACGCTTGCCAGTATTAACAACTGAACGAACGGCAGCAAACAAATCTCGCCCCCATTCCGAACGGAAGCCATTGGTCACACGGCGAAATATCACACTCATCCGAATCGCCTGTTCACTACTATTATTCGTGGGTGGAATTGTCGCATCTTCCAGAAATAGAAATAAATTGTCAATCAGCCCACCGTAACGTTTTCGTAACCGTATACCATCGGGATGCTGTGGTGCTAAATCCAAAATTTTGGTTAATCTTTCCTGTAAATTTATTCGATATCTCAAGAGTCTAGTATCATCCATATTCTCCCGTTGCCGATGGATGATAAAAGCCCTTAATAATAACCTCTTCATCGCTGGGGCAAAAATTCTGGCAAGAGCATCAATCGCATATTGGCAATCCCGCAGTTGATGTGCACTCACACACTTGCCATTGTGGTGCTGGGTGATTTTTTTGAGCGCGGGAGAAATCTGACACCCAGATATCGGGACGATGTTCTGCGAGAACTTCGTTAGGAATGATATCAAATCCGGTAGCATCGGAATTATTCATCTCTGTATTCTCTCCCTCTGCGTTCTCTGCGCCCTCTGCGGTTAAATCATTCCGATGCAACCGGAAACGATATGAGAATTAAATAACTTAGAATGCGTGATGGTTCTTGTGGGATGGGCGTCCCGCCCGTCCAGAAAGGGCGGGCTCTTAGGCCCAACCCACTTTCAAGAGTGTAAATTATTTAATTCGCGATCCTAAGTTATTTATTTTCTATTGCTCAGCGGAAATCTCGTCAGCTACAAACACTAAGCGAACTTTACCCGCTTGCAAATGAGTTTTAACCTTTTGCCAAAATAGGTCTTCATTAGCATTTGCACCGAGAAACTCTTCAAAAATCTGTTCGGGATCGCGACCCCGATCGCGACAATTAGCTTCAAACAGAGCAATAATTGAATCGATCGGCCAGTAAACCAACGCATTAGCAGCATAGTCGATCGACTGACCCAAAACTTTTTGCCGCAGTTCGGCATTAGGAGTTCGCCTGACATCCACCAAAGTAGGAACTGCATTTTGGTCGAGAAACAAATGATCTAGCGACCACTGCACCGCTGTTTCCTCATCGCTGGGTGCAGCTTCCCGCGAAATTAACAGCCACCTCCGCGCCGTCGCCCGATCGATTTGGTCTCCCGCGATCAAATTAGGATAAGTTACTAGCAAGTCTTGTAACTGGTCTTCCGAGTCGTAGGGCTGTTCCATCATTTCTACCCGCCTGTCGTCGTCCTGAATCAGATACAGCCTCTTCGGTGGTTCATGAAGTACACTATAAAGCTATATTGTGTGGTGTTAATCTGTAGGGTGCGTCGCGGCGAAATATTGGTCGATAAAACTTACAGATTGACGGGTGGCGACGCATCAAACAGCAGGCGATCGCTCTTCTTGTGTGTACCACATCTACATGGAATATGCTGTAAATACCTCCAGCCATGCCAGCCCACCTACTCAATTTTAGATTTTAGATTTTAGATATGATATTTTAGGCTTAGTTATTAGTCTTCAGTCTTCAGTCCGCAGGCAATCATATCATGTCCGATCGATTAACCATAATATCCCCGTCGGGGCGGGTTTTTGATCTCGTCAATTATTGGCAGGTATTGTTGGCTCACAGGCCCCTACAAAAATCGCGGTCGCTCGACCGGACATGATATGATTTGTGAAGGCGGAAGGCATTGGTCAGAATTCAATAAAAATTTTGAATTCAATAATTTTTATTGCTTGTTAATTCAACAAAAAATCCTTTCTGACTGATGACTAATGACTGATGACTAATGACTAATCACTCATACAACCAGTAAATACTCGCTGTGCCGGCCCGGTCATGTAAATCCGCCCAGAAACTTCTGCCCATTCGATTTCCAAAACGCCGCCGGGGAGTTCAACCGCAGTTGCCCGATCGCACTTTCCTACCAACACCCCAGCTACCACAGCAGCACAAGCACCAGTCCCACAAGCTAGAGTAACACCCGCGCCTCTTTCCCACACCCGCATTTTTACATAGTCTGAACGTACCACTTGAATAAATTCCGTATTGGTACGCTGCGGGAATGCTTTGTTGTGCTCGAATTGAGGCCCGACAGTTTCTAAAGCAACAGCAGCAACATCCTCTACAAAAGTAATACAGTGAGGATTGCCCATGCTGACGCAGGTAACAGACCAAGATTTATCAGCAACTTCGATCGGCACATCAATAACTTTGGCATCCGGTGCGGCCAAAGTTGTCGGAATTTCCGCAGCCAGTAGCCGGGGAACTCCCATATCCACCTTAACCTGACCGTCCGATCGCAATTCCGGGCTAATCACACCAGCCAGAGTGTGGATGCGGTACTGGGTTTTCGCCTCTGACCCTTCCAAATCCGCGATAAACTTAGCCAAACAGCGAATTCCGTTGCCACACATTTCCGGTTCCGAACCGTCGGAGTTAAAAATCCGCATCGTATAGTCAGTGTTATTTTGACCCGGAAGAGCAAATATCACACCGTCTGCGCCAATCCCAAAATGTCGATCGCACAAATCCACAGCTTGTTCTGGCGTGATCACCGGTTCTGACGAGTGGCGATTGTCAATCAGAATAAAATCATTTCCCAGTCCGTGATACTTCGCAAACTCGATCGGCATAAAAACAAACCTCTTTTGGTTAAAACTGATTAGATAATTTGATTACCAAATTACCCAGTTCCCAGTATTATAAAACTTTATGCAATTTATAGTCCTTTCTACTGAAATATAAACAAATATAATATTTATAACTCCACAGGGATATGTAATTAATGCTGATGTCAATGGCTCAATGAATATTCGTCGAAAAGTAACTGCCAATGGGTTTCTCCCTCATAGAGTAGACGCGCTTGTAGTTGCGGCAGTAAGGGTTAAACGGTATAAAGAGAAGAATATGGTTTAAGGTAATATTTGACTATATTTTTCTGAACTATGTCTGAATTTGAAACCGGATTGCCCAGCGTTCGCTTAATACAAAGCTACATCAAAGACAAACAACAGGTGGAGATCAAACTCCTGACCGGCGACTCACTAGCGGGCAGAATTTTTTGGCAGGATAATAGCTGCATTTGCCTCCTCGATCCGTCAGAAACACAAATTCTGATCTCGCGGCCAGCAATTGCTTATCTCAAACCCAACGGCTGAGGAGAGGGGGAGAGAGGGAGAGGGGAAAAATCTTCCCTCTTCCCTCGAACCTCTTCCAACTTCGGTTTTCCTGACCTCCGTTACATCCGTTACAGAATCCGTTGCCGAACTTCCCTAATCGCTAAACAGCTTTTCACTGACTTGGGTGGCGACAAAAGGCAGCTTTAAAGCAGGTTGCGGCACCGGCGGTGAGGCCATCCGCTGCATCAAGCCGAGCTCGTAGAAGCCACCGCACAGCAGTAAACGATCGCCTTCTTGCAAATTGCTAGTTCCGTCCGGCCAGCGAGTAAATTTCCCCTCCCGGCGGATCGCCCGCACTTGCACCCCGTACTGGATCAGCAAATCTACCTCTGACAGTTTTTTGCCGGCCCAAGGGCTCTTTGCTGGCAGTCTCAGCCACTGGCAAGAACTGTCGCCCTGCGGTACTGCAACTTCCCCCTTCGCCAGCAACTCAAAACTGATGAGTTCTTCGGGTTCTCCCACTACAAAAAGTCGATCGCCCGACTGCAAAGCTGTCTTGCCGTTGGGATAATCAATTTCCTCGCCATTCTCGCGGACGATCGCCATCACACTGACGCCTGTCAACTGGCGCAGGTTAGTTTCTTCCAGAGTCATGCTGGCGATGGGAGAACCCGACGGCAAGTTGTACCACTCGCTGTTCATATCTCGAACCGCCACTTTCAAATCCCGCGAAACCGCCAAAGGTTCGCGCGGTGGCCGCAATTCCAGATAGCGGCTGCTGCGAATTTGCTGCACATCCCGCGCGATCGCCATTGCCGAGAGTCCCATGCCAGCCAGCAAATGGGAAGACAGTTCTAAACTGGCTTCAAACTCCGGCTGCACAACTTCCCAGGCCCCCAGTTGGTAAAGCAGTTCGATGTCTTTATCTTGGTTCGCGCACACCACAATATCTAAATCCGGGACTAATTCTAAAGCCCGCTTCAGACACAAGCGAGTGCTCATGGGATCGGGAAGGGCGATCGCCATTGCTTTTGCCCGTTCCACCCGCGCGGCTTCCAATACGTGCAAGCTGGCAGCATTCCCGTAAATGTAAGGAATTCCTTGGACTCTGCACTCTTGAATTCTACTTTCTGACTCATCGATCACCACAACTGAACAGTTGCGGCTTTGCAGCATTTTGACTAAAATTCTGCCGACTCGCCCGTAGCCACAAACCACAACATAATTTTGTTCCGGCAAAGTTTCAGCTATTGCCACAGGTTGAGATGTTTCGTCAAAATAGCGCTGCAAAGGCCCGAAATTTTCCGCCCATTTCAATAACTGCGGCACGCTTCTCAATACAAACGGAGTTAGCACCAGGGTGACTGCTGTCGTTCCTAAAATTAACAGGTAAACGTTCCGCGAAACCAGCCCCATAGCTTGGCCGGCACTAGCGAGTACAAAGGAGAATTCTCCTATTTGAGCTAAGCCCAAACCTGTGATTAATGCTGTTTTTAGCGGATAGCCAAATAGTCGGACGATCGGCGTTATAATCAAGAATTTGCCGACAAATACTATAAATACCAGTCCCAGAATTACTTCGAGATGGTTCCACAGAAACACCGGGTCAATTAACATTCCGATGGTGACAAAAAATAAAGATGCAAAAATATCTCGCAAAGGCTCGACATAAGTTAGAGTTTGGTCGGCATATTCCACCTCCGAAATCATTAAACCCGCCACAAATGCGCCCATCTCGATCGAAAAACCCAAATATTCTGTCAGTAGCGCAATCCCTAAAGCCAAAACCACAACTCCCAGCAAAAACAGTTCCCGGCTTTCTGTTTGCGCGAGGTATCGCAGCAACTGCGGTACAAGCCAAATGCCCGCGACTACAGCACCGATCGCAAATAACCCGATCCGCAGCAGGGCCCACGCTACCGTCATGCCGATCTCTTCTGCTGGCTGATTGAGTGCCGGCAAAACTGCTAACATTAGCCCCAAAGCCAAATCTTGAACTACTAATATTCCCAGCATGACTTGACCGTGGGAAGTACCGGATTCATTGCGCTCCATCAAGCACTTGAGTACAACTGCAGTCGAGGAAAGCGACAGAATTGCCCCTAAAAACACGCCTTGAGCAGGCGATTCTACCCAGCCTACAGCCAAGGAAATTGCAGTAGTAATGGCGATCGTCAGCACAATTTGCAAGCCCCCTCCGCCCAAACTAATGGCTTTTACTTTCTGGAGTTCGGCGAAAGAAAATTCCACTCCCAAGGCAAATAACAGAAAAGCAACTCCGAATTCAGCCAGGGTGTCTACCTGAATTAATTCTTTAATCAGCCCCAAACCGGCCGGCCCAACTACGATCCCTCCCAGGAGATAGCCGAGAATTACCGGCTGTCGCAATAGCGATGCAAAGAGTCCTCCTGCAGCGGCAGCAGCGAGAACTAGAACTAAGTCAACGATCAGTCGGAAGTCTTCTTGCACAAGTTTATGAAAAAAGTATAAAGTTATATTATAGTGTCTAATGTGTTGACTATGTTTAGTGGGTTGACAGTAGTTGAGGAACAAGCACAACGGCCACCCTCGACTAAGGTATTTTTTCATTGCACAGAGTTCAAATCCTCACAAAAAGCTTAACCTCTGGCAAGTTTATCGAGGGATTGCGGCGGTATTAGTGGTAATGTTTCACCTCAACGAGATGAGCGCCGAGAGATTAAATCAAGTTACTTTTTTTAAATTTATTTCAGGCTGGGTGGAGCGGTGTTGATTACTTTTTTGTATTGAGCGGTTTTATCATGGTATATGTTCACCGATCGGCGATCGGTAAAAAGGATTAGTTAAAATCGTTTTCATTTATTCAAACCCTGCTTGCGGATTGAGCCGATATAGTGGATAATTACTCAGGCACTTTTGTGTCTTTTTCTAGTAATCCCCGGTTTTGCTAACAATAAAAATTTAGGTTTTAGAAAAGTAATTTTGTCGTTGCTCTTGATACCTCAAAATGACTTGTCTATTCGGGATGTAGGTTGGACAAAGCTGCCGTCGCACCTGTAAAGACTGCACTAGAGGCGATCGACTCCCTAACTGTCAGGTCAAACAGATATGGTATTACTTGCTAGAGAAATGCTGCGCGATCCTTATTGGCCGATGCGGGCTGCGAAGCAACTACGTCAATCCGTGCCTGCTCCTATTCAATACGATCGCGCTTGGTGATTAAGCGGATTTGCGATCGATTTTAGGTGAGCCGATTTAATCAATTAACAGGAGTGAATATGTCTGAGATTCAAAACAAGGTTGTGATCATTACAGGAGCAAGTAGCGGTTTAGGTGAAGCCACTACTCATCGTTTAGCCGCCAGCGGAGCCAAACTCATGCTTGCTGCCCGCCGCGAAGATAGACTCAAGGACTTAGTGGCTGCAATCGAAAAAACAGGTGGCACAGTTGCCTATCGAGTCACCGATGTTGCCGAATAAATATAGCGACTACTGTATTTCATCAATCACCGAATATGCTGTAATAAAACTGAGTATCGATTAGCAAGCAACTTTGCCGCATCCGGCTATCACGCAATAACAATGAAGAAATCGGAGAGATACATCGAAAAACATGGGCAATACAAATGCTGTAATTGTTTTTAATAACGCACTTATTTTAGATATATAGCAACCCTAAATCATTCGCCTAATTATTGTAGGGGCAATCCCACGCCCGGTTGCCCCGGTAGATAGGGGGTAGGCACGGGGAGTAGGGGTAGCACTACCCCTACAAATGTACCTGAATGATTTAGGATTGCTATAATAATTACCAAATTATACAATAAATTGAGATTTATGTTTATGTTTATACTATTTTATTTTTTATATTTTATGGAGACTATAAAAGGCATGGGTGAAAAAAGATATTCTATAAATTCTGCTATATTCAAGCTGTTGTGTGTGAACTAAGGATCGCGAATTAAATAATTTACACTCTTGACAGTGGGATGGGCGTCCCGCCCGTCCAGAAAGGGCGGGCGGGACGCCCATCCCACAAGAAGCATCACGCATTCTAAGTTATTTAATTCTCATTCCTAATTAACAATAAATATTGGTTTAATAAACTAATTTTTGCGGATAAATTTAGATTGTGTAGCAGGAATAGCGAGAATCATGTAAACTTGTGTAACAAAAATAAACACTTGTGGCTGCCCACAGGTGAATATGTTAGAATCAATGCCGAACTCAGTTGAACAAAGTAAAAGAAATCAAAGCTATGACATACGTTGCATGCAATTTGTGCGGTAGTAATGACTATACTGTGAGATTTGAGCAGGGAGTAGCCCAGGTAAATCAAATTGTCAATTGTAAAGCCTGTGGATTGATGTATGCTAATCCGAGAAGCACAGAAGTAGATAGTGTATTAATAGAAAACTACGATCCAGAGTTTGTATTATCTGCGATAGTTAACCAAGATTCGCAGAGACTGGAAAAAGAAGCACTGCAGGTAAAAGATTATGAAAAAACCAGAGCTTTTCTTCACAAACATTATCCCCAGAAAGGTAAGTTAATTGAAGTGGGAAGTGGCTTGGGGTATTTGTTAAACTTCTTTAAGCAAGATGGGTGGAATGTAGTTGGGCTTGAACCTAATGTGGGTATGTGCAGATATGCAGAATCGGAGTTTGGAATCGAAATCATCCCAACCATATTAGAAAAAGCTGAACTAGAAGATCGATCGGCAGACGCTGTATTGATGATGCACGTGATCGAACACGTATCCGATCCTTGCAGTACGTTGAAAGAAGTTTATCGGATCTTGAAGCCGGGTGGGATATTCGTGATGGAAACCCCCCGCTACGATACATTGATTTTCAAATTATTGGGTAAAAGAGAAAGAAGTCTCAGTTGCGACGGACATATTTACTTTTTTACGACCACCACGCTAGAAAAACTTGCAACTAAGGCAGGATTTACCGTGCTTAAAACAGATTATGTGGGGCGATCGCTAACACTCGACAGGCTATTTTATAATTTGGGCGTTGTGAGCAAAAGTCAGGTCATTAAACAAATCCTTAAGGATGTGGCAGTTAAACTGCATTTAAATAAAATTTCGTTATATTTAAATACACGGGATATGGAACGTATATATTTGAAAAAACCCGATTCTGGCTCAGCATAACAAAACTTAAGTGCACAGAAAAGATGAGATCACCTCAAATGTTTGAGTGCGCTTGTACCCTGACAGTTATCACCAATTACATTAATCCCCTTGCGCCAGACTCTACGAAGACAAATTTTAGCGAGGGAGGCTGTGGGCGACACCACAAGGGTTTCCGGGCTATACAACGAATCAAGCCAGATGCGGAGTTTTGCGGCTGCGCCGTCTTTTGATGAAGTGCTGCATTAGCTTGGCCATCGGAGAAATCAGCAAGGTGTGCCGGTGGGTTCGATGCACATCCCCTCGCGATGTGTGGGGACTCGCTATCGGTTTCTCTGACTGCATCGTTGTGTCGATCGCACCTTCCCAGGTCAAACTCAACAATCTAATCAATCTAGCAACCATAATATCGGATAATTGTAAAGCAATTCACCAAGCCAAAAGCATGAGTATTGACCAATTAAACACAGACTACGGCATAGCCGGGAACCTCACCTTCGCCACCGGAAACGGTGGTTTCCCGATGATTCACATCGACAACGGTCAAGCCAAAGCCTTAATTTCTGTGTATTCCGGTCAAGTGCTCTCCTTTCAACCAGCCACCGAAACCACAGACTTGATGTTCCTCAGCGACAAAGCCTACTACGCCGAAGGGAAAGCCATCAAAGGCGGTATACCCATCTGTTGGCCATGGTTTGGCCCAGATCCCGAAGCCTTGGGGCGTCCGAGTCATGGGTTTGTGCGGAATCGCCTCTGGAATGTGCTAGAAACCGCCACAACCCCCGACGGCGCAACCAAAGTCACTCTCGGACTCAAGGATAGCGATGAAACTAGAGAAATTTGGCCCCAAGCCTTTGAACTGGCGATCGCAATTACGATCGGCACCAGCCTCACTGTAGAATTAATCACCCGCAATCTAGGCGACAAAGCATTTCCCCTCACCCAAGCTTTCCACACCTATTTCCAAGTCGGGGATATCAACCGCGTGCAGGTTTTAGGTTTAGAAAATAGCCAATATCTTGATAAAGCGGATGGTGGGGTGGAAAAAACTCAAGTGGGTGCAGTGGTAGTAACAGGTGAAGTCGATCGCATTTATCTCGATGTCACCAATGAATTAGTCATTGACGATAGCGCCCTCAATCGTCGGATTCGCATTAAATCATCGGGTAGTAAATCCGTCGTAGTGTGGAATCCCTGGGTGACAATTTCTGCAAATATGGCCGACCTTGATGATGCAGATTATCAGCGCTTACTCTGCGTAGAAACGACCAATGCAGCTACAGATATTGTGGAAGTTCCCGCTCATGGTGAGTTCCGCTTGCAGGCAATTTACAGCGTTGAACGCGACTAAGAAATTAGAGCTTAAGCTTAGCGGTGATGGGGTCAAAATTCTCAGTAAGCGGGTCAACATTTCAATTGGATATTTTGGGCGTTGCTCAAATCCCACCCACAAGACTGGGATTGTTTCTTTAAATACAACTTAAATGCCGATTAGCTGATTGAATTGAAAAACTCTGTCACCGTAATGACTAATAATACCATGTCCGATCGAGCGATTAAAAGGGCGGGTTTTTGAGATTGTCAATTATTGGCAGATATTTTTCGTGAGGGGATCCCCTACCGTATTAGGGGTAATCGACCGGACATGATATAATACCAAATCACAAATTTCTCCCCTGTTTATTTATTAGTCCGCGAAAGACGATCGGCGAAACTGACTCGAACCGTCTAGCAGCAAACGAAAGTTTGTACGATCAGTTTCTACAGCCGAGTCCTATTTTTCTACTAACCATCAATTATTATGCAAATCTTCAACTGGACAAAACTTCAAAATGGATCAGACATTCGCGGTATCGCCCTCGAAGGCGTTCCCAATGAAAAAGTCAACCTCACCCCCGAAATTGCGACAATCTTAGGTAAATCATTTGTCAGTTGGCTGGTGCAAAAAGTCAAGAAACCAGCGCCAGAATTAACGATCGCGATCGGGCGTGACAGTCGCCTATCAGGGCCAACCTTAATGCAAGCAGTCATGGAGGGAATCGCCTCAGTTGGTGCAACCGTGTACGACTTTGAAATGGCCTCAACCCCCGCCATGTTTATGAGTACCATTACCCCTGGTTTTGATTGCGACGGCGCGATTATGCTCACTGCTAGCCATTTGCCCTTTAATCGAAACGGCTTAAAGTTTTTCACAGCCCAAGGTGGGTTACAAAAGCAGGATATTACAGATATCTTAGCACTAGCGCAAAGCAATTATTTTCAGCCATCCTCATCGCCCGGTAAGATTACAAAGCATGATTTTATCTCTGTTTATGCTAACCAATTTGTCACAAAAATCCGGGAAGCAGTCAATCATCCCGATAACTTTGAGGAACCACTAACAGGATTAAAAATTGTTGTGGATGCGGGCAATGGTGCGGGCGGTTTTTATGTTGATAAAGTCTTAAAACCTTTAGGTGCAGACACTACGGGCAGTCAGTTTTTAGAACCAGATGGTACTTTCCCCAATCATGTGCCAAATCCCGAAGATAAACAGGCAATGCAGTCAATTTGTCAAGCGGTAATTGAACATCAAGCAGATTTTGGGATTATTTTTGATACCGATGTCGATCGCAGTGCGGCCGTCGATGGAGTTGGCAAGGAACTGAATCGCAATCGCTTAATTGCCTTGATTTCTGCCATTATATTACAAGAACACCCAGGCTCTACCATTGTCACCGATTCTATCACCTCCGATGGCTTGACACAATTCATCGAACAAGATTTAAAAGGAATTCACCATCGCTTTAAACGCGGCTACAAAAATGTGATTGACGAGTCGATTCGCCTCAATGAAGCCGGACAGGAATCATGGCTGGCGATTGAAACCTCTGGACATGGAGCTTTGAAAGAAAATTACTTTCTGGATGATGGCGCTTATTTGGTCAGCAAATTATTGATTGAATTGGCTAAGTCAAAGCTAGCAAACCAATCTTTGCCGGATTTAATTGCGAATTTAAAAGAACCCGAAGAAAGTGCAGAATTTCGGATTAAAATTGGTGTGGATGATTTCAAGGCTCACGGCGATCGGGTTATTGAGCAACTGCAACAATTTGTCTCAACCCAAGCAGACTGGAAAATAGTTCCCAATAACTACGAAGGTTTGCGAATTTCCTGCACGTCAACTAGCGAATCTGGCTGGTTTCTGTTACGCTTATCACTCCACGATCCGGTGATGCCTTTGAATGTTGAGTCTAATGTTAAGGGTGGTGTTGCTCACATAGTCGCTCGGCTTTTAGCTTTTTTCAAAACAACAGAATCCCTTGATTTTTCGGCACTATCGCTCTAAGTTTTACTCGTGTTAGACTATTAGTAAACCAAACCCAAGGAGGAATTTAATCATGTGGCTTTTAATCATAAAATGTTCTGCTGAAAGCTGGGATACCCATTCCAAAGCTTTCAAAGCGATCGCTGCCAAATATCCTGCCACGCCTTCCTCTTCCAAAAAGATGAAAGGTGATGGTCAACGCATCATGGAATATCAGCTTGAGAATGTCAACGAGGTAGAGGAATTTATGGAAGAATGCTTGACCTTAGATGGTTTTACTGCTACCTTTGAATCCCTGTAAATTTAGGTAATCAGATTATAGAAATTCTCAATTTTTATCTCATACAATTTTAGATGTGAGATTTTAAAATAGGGAATCAATACTATTTTGCCAACAACAGGCTACAATAACTAGAGAGTTTGAGGAACGTTCTCGGCAAATAAACGGCAAAGAAAGAATTGATTTAACAGCAGAGGAGTTAAAAATAATTATGTTGTAGCGCCGTGAACTATAACTAATGCCAATTGTTAAAAGCTATGCAACAGTAGCTAGGACTAATAAAATATAATTCCATCCGCTTAGAGATGAAGAGTGTTTCTGTTGAAACTTGGGTTCTCCTAGATTTGTAGTGGAAACGGTAGTGTGAGCGTCTGGCTGAAGCGGGCTTTCCTCCCCGCACTACAGAAATTTTTATTGCGGATTGCTAGAGTTAGTCTAGATAGTTAAAAATATATCAGTGAGACAAAGGTTAAGGACTGCTAGTGATGGTAATGACTGTGAATCGAGACAACTGCGGGCTAAGTACGGAAATAATTACGGGTCGGATTTTGCGGTGGGGGCAGTTGAAAGCAAACAAGCTAACCGCTGGTTCGATCGGGGGAATTGTTGCTGGCTTTCTGAGTTTTGCCCTGCCGGTACAAGCTTTGCAGGTAGTTGTGACGCCGACAAATCCCCAACTGGGAGATACGCTGTCAGTAATGATTCAGGTTGACGGTAACGGCGGGGAAACTCCAACAGTTTCTCTACAGCAAAAAAACTACCCCGCTTTTCCGATCGGCAACGGCCGCTTTCGGGCCCTGCTACCGACGACGCCGCTAGAGAAACCCGGTGCCCGCCAAATCCAAGTCGCAGGTGACGGACAAGTTCAGAACTTGAGTCTCCAAGTGCGGGATCGAAATTTTCCTACTCAATCCATCTGGCTACCGCCTGGGAAAGACAGCGAAGGTACAGACGCGGAGTTCGATCGCGTAGACGCATTTAAAGCACTCGTGACACCCGAAAAATTTTGGGACGGCAAATTGTTGCGCCCCAACTCCGGCGAAATTACCACTATTTACGGGGTGCGACGTTATTATAATGGGGTATTTGCTCAAGACTACTACCACCGCGGCGTTGATTACGCGGGTGCTTACGGTTCCCCTGTAGTGGCACCAGCCGCAGGTCGCGTGTCTCTAGTGGGACGCGAATCCCAAGGGTTCAAAATCCACGGGAATGTCGTTGGTATTGACCACGGCCAGGGGGTAGCCAGTATTTTGATGCACCTGGCCCGGATTGATGTCAAGGAAGGCGATGTCGTGAAACCAGGTCAAGTAATTGGTACTGTGGGCTCAACGGGGGCTTCCACAGGCCCTCACCTGCATTGGGGACTTTACGTGCATGGGCAGGCAGTCGATCCTGTACCTTGGCGGCTTCAGGGAGTTGAGTAGGAGTTTTTACAGGTTTTGACGGATTTATCAGTCAATTATGGGGTAAGTTTGTGGCTGGGGTGTGCAGATAACTTTATGGGTTATCAGTATTGAGTTAGGATTTGTATAAAAATTCTCAACTCAACTCTCAAAACTCGAATCTCAAGACGCTAACAATCGCGTCTTCACAAAACTTTATTGATGATGCCGTTGAGCGGGGACGCATATATGAGTATTGAAAAAATTGTTGAACAGGCTTTGCAAGATGGCTATTTAACGCCGTCTATGGAAGCTGAGGTGGGACGGATCTGCAATACGGCTTCGGAATTGTCGATCGAAGAGTACATGGCTCTCGATCGTCTGATGGGATCTTTGTTGACTGGCGAAGTTGTGGTTCTGCCACGCAAACAGTTCATCAACGTGATGGAAGAGTTGGTGCTCAGCGATGCGATCGCTAGGGTGGCCGAAATTGAAGCGACGAGCGACCTGAGTCTGGATGTGGGAGATATCGCAGCTTATGCTTTAAATAGGCTGCCACCTCTGTACGCTACGACTGAAGAGGGAGCTCACTTTCAAAGGGCTAGGGCTAAAGAGCAACTTCACGATTTGATTTCCAAAGAAGTCAACGCAGCGATCGCCCGCAACTTGGACAGGCCCGACACCCCAAACCCCACAGCTTTGGGCAAGTCTTCTGGAAACGAAGTTCTTTCACAGCTAAGCACTTGGCTGCAAGCTAACGCCACTAATTTTGAACCCCAGCCTTAGTACCAATCCAACAGCTCTATTTTGATTAAGTCGATCCCGCTCCATTCAGAAAGCGGGATTTTTAGTTTCTGAGCCAGCAAGATTCATCAGATGGCAGAAACCAGAATTCAAAAACAAAAAATTAAAATTTAAGAGTTTTCTATTTTATGTAAAAAATAAAAAACTCCTTCTTCTTTGTTCGTGACATCGGTTACATCTGACATCTTGCAGCAATATCAATAAGAGGATTTTTCGTGGGTCGGGCGGGTTTATAGAACCTATTTGCAAGCTTTCAGGCTGTTGGCGAACCCGCCCCTACGGCTAATTGAGAATGGTGCAAGATATCAGTTACATCCGAAGAAAGCGAATCCGTTGCCGAACTTCCTTCTTCTTTTAAACGATTAATTGCTGCTGTCAGAAGAGTCAGCCGAAGGACCAGCGGTAACTTTTGTCTCTCGTTTTTCGCGTTTTTTCCGTTCCGCTTGGATGACATCTTGAAGCACTATTCGTGCTTGGGCCATTTTTTCCAAATTGCTGCGGTACAAATCTAAATCTTTGCTAACTTTGTCTTCTGGCAGGTGCAAGGCCGCACTGACTTTGGCGATCGCGTCGTTTCGCGTTTCTTGGTCTTTTACTAAGTTAGGGTCAGCTTTTTCTAATAGCGAGAACAAACCGATCGCGAACAAGCGGCTGTACTTAAATTGAGGGTTGCTGGCGATCGCCCCTAAAGACGCTTGCAAATCCGCTGTATCTTCAAAGCTGGTCGAGCGATCGAGCCACGAGAGCAACTCTTGGCCCGAAAGTCTATCCGCCAAGCTTTCCAATCGCTGAGCGTCTTGCTTGTAGCGCTCTGGATCGTCTTCTAGGGATTTGCATAAAGCGTTAAAAATGGAAAGTCTGTCTGCTTCTGGGGCGTACCCAAGCATGAATCGATCGAAAGCTGTCACTACACCCAAAGCATAAATCGGGTCGTATTGAAAATCGGCATTCGCCGAAAGCAAGTGCATTTCTACCATCAACTCTTCCACCACTCGACGGTAAATTGAGTTGATCGGTCGAGTGTGAATCGTATAGAAACTTCGCTTAGTATCTGAAACAGTACGGTTATTGTTCACCTGAGTCTTATAGATAAATAATTTTGCCGTAGCGGGCGTGCCAGCGCGGCGTGAGTAAAGTCGGGGGAGTCAGTCGATTTGAGATTTTAGATTTTAGATTTTAGATTTACCCCACAGATAAATCTGGGAGCTTGAACTTTGGTCTAAAATTTTTATCTTTCCACGACTTAAGTACGTGGCACGGTATCCGTTGTTGGGCTGGGTCAATTCTGCGATCGGGCTGACAAAATTTGCCAGTTTTTTTAAGCGTTGCCGCCTCCTTGCGAGACAAAATTTTATCAAAAATATTTTACGCGCGATCGGCAGCAACAATTAATATGTCGCAATATGAGGGAAAAAACCCAGTATCTTTACAATCATAGCTCTTCTGGGATCGCTCATAAATCTCATCTTCTGACTTGCCCAGCCTTGATATGGTCTTACATATCACAATAACTTTTTCTTGTCAATCCCTAATCGTCAAAAAACAAACATGACAATTTCTCCTGAATTAATAGCTTTAGCCCAGTACATGGCGGGCGAATTTGACAACCGAGAACAAGCGCTAGCAGAGCCGGCGTGGTACGTCCACCTTCGTATGTGGCAAAGACCACTACCCGTTCCTTTATTTTCCGAACCCAGCATTGCCCTGTTTGCCGAACAAGCCAACATTCTGGAATTAGACAAGCCATACCGCCCCCGCATCGTGCAACTGAGGCACTCACAGATAGCGCCGGGACTTATCGAAGCTCAGTATTATATGTTTAATGACATTACAGCCGTCAAAGGAGCCGGTTGCAACCCCGACTTGCTTGGAAAGCTAACGAAGGAGCAAATCCAACTCCTCCCTGGCTGCACCCTGTCGGTTGCGGTGGAAAATTTAGGCTCAAACGGCTATCGATTTCGGGCATCTTTGCCGGAGGGCACTCGCTGCGGCTTTGCCTACGGGGGGCAAAATTACCAAGTAGACTTGGGATTTGAAGCCGCAGGCGAGGAATTTCTCAGCTACGACAAAGGAATAAGCCCCACCACAGGCAAGGCTATCTGGGGAGCTTTAATGGGCCCTTTTAGATTTGTCAAGCGTCAGGATTTTGCTGCTGAGATATTGGTTTGAAGCAAGAAGCAACAAGAAACTAGGAAGAAAAATATAGCTATCTAGGATAGAAGGCAAGACTTTACCTTGACCTATTCTTCTACTTTAGTGTTTTGGTGAACCTCTCAACCTCTCAAGAAAGGAAGAAAGCATAAGGAAGCTGGCAAGAATTTACCTGCTTCCTGTTCTTGTCCAGGGTTCCGGCGCTTTTTGTGAGCCTCAAGCTTAAATTGCGCTTACACCGCAAGCGATGCAAACGGGAGTGGTCAACTTGCGCGCGGCACCCCCTCTAGAGCTTCTTCTTCCGTTTCAAAGATTTCAAACACAGAATCCATCATGGTGACTTCAAACACCAGTTTGGCTTCGGGATGAACATTGCAAATGCGGAAACTTCCCTTAACTTTATCCGCATCCCGCATACCTGCTACAAGTGAGGTCAGGCCAGAGCTATCGATAAAGTTAACCTGACCAAGATTCACTACAACATGGCGGCTAAGTTTGGAAATACACTCTTGCAACTTGAGGCGGAATTGCCAAGCTGTAGTGATGTCCAACCGTCCTGTCGGTGCTAAGACGATAACTGTTGTACCGTCTTGAAGCGTGTGGGTTTTTTGATCAATATGAATCACTGACCCTTCCCTCAAATTTATTATCTATCGCGGTGGTTACTGTCCCAGTAGTTTAACTCAGGTCGGTGACTGCTGAGGCATCCAATTCGCCCAATCTTGCGGTTTTAAGAACTTGGAGTAGAGTTCGGCTTCGGGAGAGTTGGGTTCTGGCTCGTAACAGTATTCCCAGCGTACCAAAGGTGGCAGGGACATGAGAATCGATTCGGTGCGTCCGTTGGTTTGCAAACCAAAGGTCGTGCCTCGATCGTACACCAAGTTAAATTCAACGTAACGGCCGCGGCGGTAAAGTTGGAAATTACGCTCGCGCTCGCCGTATTCTTTCGATCGGTGCTTTTCAACAATTGGGGTGTAAGCTGGCAAAAATGCCCGGCCGCAGTCCTGTACGAAGGCGAACAGCGACTCCCAAGTTCTAGGTTCCGGCGCCCCGATGTTGTTGCTGCACTCGGCTGCTTTGCCTTTGACATGATGGTCGCGGTAAAGCGCGCCTTGAGCGCTTTGGTAGTCAAAAAACAGGCCGCCCACGCCACGGGTTTCTTGGCGGTGGGGGAGATAGAAATATTCGTCGCACCAAAGTTTAAATGTCGGATAATATCCGGGATGGTGGCGATCGCAAGTTGCTTTCAGAGTTTTGTGAAAATGAGCTGCATCCTCAGCCAAGGGGTAATAAGGAGTCAAATCCACACCGCCGCCAAACCACCAAATCGGCCCGGCCTCAAAATAGCGGTAATTCAGGTGAACCGTAGGCAAGTAGGGATTGCGGGGGTGCAGCACCATCGAAGTGCCTGTTGCATAAAAATCGTGACCTGCAGCTTCGGGGTGCTTGGCCAGAATCAAAGCCGGCAAACTTTCGCCCCACACTTGGGAAAAATTGACTCCCCCTTGTTCAAACACATCGCCTTCGCGCATGACGCGAGAACGTCCGCCCCCGCCTTCGGAGCGTTCCCAAGAGTCCTCCTTAAATTTGCCAACGCCATCGAGCTGTTCGAGGGATTGACAAATTTCGTCTTGTAGGGTTTTCATAAATTGGCTGACTCTAGCTCTAGAGTCAGCGGGCGGCAAAAACGGGGAAGTGGCGGTTTTAAGTGTTGTAGAAACAGTCATCCGATTTAAGATTTAAGATTTTAGATTTTAGATTGAAGAATTGCGACCACGGCTCAATTCGCCTATTGTGACCAAATTGCTTTCGGTCGTAGAAATTCTTGCCGATCGCATTTGAGTTTGAGATTGACCGTGAGTCCCAAATCCTGTCGTCATGTAATTATGCCACCGTAGGTCTGCAAATGATCGCTATGAAGTTACATTAAAAAATAGCAATAAAAATATACTTAAACCTGCGATCGAAAATTCGCAAACCCAATTGCAGAGCTATGGTGGAAAACACAATGCCCAATACACTCGATGTTAGTTCAGTCTTAGAAATCCTGCGACCCGTGCAAGACCCCGAACTGCAAAAGAGTTTGGTGGAATTGAACATGATTCGTAACATAAAAATTGACGGCGGTGTCGTCAGTTTTACTTTAGTGCTGACAACGCCTGCTTGCCCGCTGCGAGAATTTATTGTCGAAGATTGCCAAAAAGCGGTCAAACAGTTGCCAGGAGTCGAAAAAGTGGCGGTGGAGGTGACAGCGGAGACGCCGCAGCAAAAGGGAGTGGTCGATCGCCAAGGCATTGAAGGCGTTAAAAATATTATCGCAATTTCCAGCGGCAAAGGCGGCGTCGGCAAAAGCACAGTGGCGGTAAACGTCGCAGTAGCGCTAGCCCAAACCGGCGCTAAGGTGGGTTTGCTGGATGCGGATATCTATGGGCCCAACGACCCCAATATGTTGGGTTTAGGGGACGCAAAAGTGATGGTTAGGGACGGAAAAAGCGGGGAAAGCCTGGAACCCGCCTTCAACTACGGCGTCAAATTAGTGTCGATGGCATTTTTAATTGACAAAGACCAACCCGTGATTTGGCGCGGCCCGATGTTGAACGGGATCATTCGGCAGTTCCTGTATCAGGTGAATTGGGGCGATTTAGACTATCTGATTGTCGATATGCCTCCGGGTACTGGAGACGCGCAGTTGACAATGGCGCAAGCGGTGCCGATGGCTGGTGTGGTGATCGTGACTACACCGCAGACTGTGGCATTGTTGGACTCTCGCAAGGGTTTAAAGATGTTCCAGCAGTTGGGAGTGTCGGTGTTGGGAATTGTGGAAAACATGAGCTATTTTGTGCCACCCGATATGCCCGATAAGCAATACGATATTTTCGGTTCCGGTGGCGGGGAAAAAACTGCTGCTGAGTTGGGAGTGCCGCTGTTAGGCCGCATTCCGCTGGAAATTCCGTTGCGGGAAGGTGGCGATTCGGGGGTGCCGATCGTGGTGGGGCAACCGGGTTCTGCTTCAGCTAGGGAGTTGCGGGCGATCGCGGGCCGCATTGCCGGTAAAGTTTCCGTAGCAGCCTTAGCCTAACTCACATCTTGGATTGTTAATCAGCTTTTGATGGGCGGGCGTCCCGCCCAACCCCTACTCCCCACAAGAAACCTGTTGAATTTGTGGAACAGGCATCTTGCCTGTTGAATTTGTGGAACAGGCATCTTGCCTGTTGAATTTGTGGAACAGGCATCTTGCCTGTTGAATTTGTGGAAC
>NZ_JAUBUB010000002.1:0-48081 GCF_036705265.1 Microcoleus sp. B4-C2 | reverse complement strand
AGGCAAGATGCCTGTGCTTGTTTGTGGAACAGGCATCTTGCCTGTGCTTGTTTGTGGAACAGGCATCTTGCCTGTTTTAGCATCAACTCTCGATCGCCAAGAAACGCTAAGCTATAAACAGCCAACTTAACTTTCAAACAATTATGATTTTTCCAGGTTCGGCAGTTCGAGTTAAAGATAAGGGTGAGATTTACTACGCCTTTCAAGGACAAGTCCAGCGAGTTAGCGACGGGAAAGTCGCGGTACTGTTTGAAGGCGGGAATTGGGACAAGCTGATTACATTCCGCGTGTCGCAGTTGGAACTTGTGGATGCTACGGCGGGCCGGGCGAAATAGTCAGCGGTCATTAGTCATTGTTAATGGGTAATTTGTAATTGCTAAAGTACCCAATACCAGGCTACTAACTCAAGACCCTTGAAAACTAGCACAAAACCAATGACTAATGACTAATGACTGATGACGAATGACTAATGACTAATCACTAAAACTATGCGTTTACCTTTACCCCAATTTGCTACAAAAGAGCGCCATCCCGATCGCATTGCTGAGGTAATCGAGACGGCAACTTCGGAGTTTTTGGCTCAATGTTTGGAACCGGAAGACTTAAGCTTTCCCGTGATGCCGCCTTTTGGGAGTTGGGTGAAGGCCGAGGATGAAGAGTCGAAAAATCAAATTTACGGCGTGGTTTATTACGCTACGACTAGCCCGATCGACTCGGTGCACAGAGCTCGCGCTTTGGGTTTGTCCCTCGAAGAGTTGCGGGAAGAACAACCGCAGATTTTTGCGATGCTCAAAACCGAGTTTCGAGTGGCGATTGTGGGGTTTGAGGCTGCGCCGGAAAGGTTGAACGGCCACGGCCCATCGAGGGGTAAAATTTATCAGTATTTGCCACCGCGCCCGCCGCAAATTCACCAGGCGGTTTATCGCTGCGAACCGGATGAGGTGATTGATTTTACCGTACAGTTGGACTTTTTGAGGACGCTGCTGGGGGTGACTAATGCGCCAGTGGATGCGCTGACGGCGGCGGCGATTCGTGAGATTTATCAGTTGCGGATGCGCGATCGATCTTGGTTGGTGGAAGCGGGAAGGAGTTTGAGTGTTTTGCTGAAGGATGATTACGATCGGTTGCGGGTGATTTTGAGTCAGATTCATCCGTAAGGGAAAGGTTAAGAATCTGAATAATAAACAGTTACATAGCCGTCGATCCAGTGGTCTTTATCTAAGGGATAACAGCTTATATGAAAGCCTTCTGGAGCATCTATAAAACCGGGCTGGGAGAGCATTCTTGCCTTAGCAGATTCGGCTAATGTTTTAGTCGAATAAATACCGATAATTTTGTAGTCTTCGCCGTCATCTCCGAATTCATGGACGTGCTGAAGAATAAAGACATTAACCATCTTCTTAAAATCATTTAATTATTGCTCTTTAAGTTGATTATAGTAGAAAGCATTCATTCCAACCATGCGTCTAAGTCTAATGTAAAGTGATGGGTACTTTCCAGCAAAAAAGAGCGACCTTGTTTAACTAAATTGCCTTGACAAATAACCGGAATTCTGGCTTGATAAGCTTTAACTGCCAGTTCGTAGACTGGTTCTGCTAGTTCTAACTGAATGCGCCGCAGCTTGCCAACAATAACGCCCGTCAAAGTTAATTTTCCGGCTGATAATCCTTCTTGCAAGTTGGTGACTATGCCTTGAATGGTAATGTTAGGAACTGATGTCAAGAGGTTGCTGAGAATTTCGAGCTGGGAACGATTTTCAGCAATTTCTAGGGTTTGTAAAACTTCAGCCATCCGGCGGGGAAAGTCTAAAAATTCTGGTTTTAATGGTAGCAGAATCTCTAACTCTTCTGAGGTTTCGCTGTGGCGATTCCAGAGAGAAGCTTTATCGTCAATTTGTCGCACTTCTTGCCAGCAATGCGTTTCGAGGTAAGTACGCACAATTTCTGGCTGTAGATTTTTGAGAATTTCGGGATCTCGAACGGTGACTATCATAGGGTTTCGCTCTGGCGATCAATTCGCGACATAAAGGTGGTAAGCTGTTCTGCATTTAAATTGTCTGTCAAAAAACAATCTAACTCTTGTGGGGTGGGCGTCCCGCCCGCCCTGAATATGCAATTTAAAGGCGCGACAGCTTAAGAGCTTTTACATTAAGGAAGAAACGATCGCACTTAATTCAAAATGCGATCGCCCCATTCAGTTTTGCAGAACACTGCGTCTGATGTAAAAGAGCATTTTTGCCCAATTTAATCTAAAGAAACATAGCGAATCAAACTCCGCATGAGCTTGCCGATAGTCGGGGCAGGTAAAATCTGCGACCATTCTTGAACTGCTGCAAAGCGACGCAAGTAGAGTGCGCTAACAATTTTATCGATTCCCTTCTGGGAGCCAATCACTAGGATCAGCACAGGTTCCCGGTCTGGTTCAGCAGGCACAGGATTTGGCTGCGATGTCGGCGATGTAGGGATTTCGTTGATATTTGTGGAAACAAAAAGCTGTGTTTGAGTCATTGCGGTCGCTCTCCTCTATCTGATAGGTGCTAATTGTCAACTACTCGCAGTGTAGCGCATTAGATGACAATCAGCAACGTTTACAGGAGCATGACTCTCTGACAAAATCGGGAACATGGCAAGAGCAGGTAAAGCCCTCAAAAAAATATTAGAGGCATACGATATCAGTCAATATCAATTGGCGGCAAAGATGGAAATCGATCGCTCAAACGTTAGTCGTTGGGTGAGTGAAGAACGAGATCCATCCGCTGAGGCGGTATTTGCGATTAAGCAAGCGTTGCAGACATTCAATCGGGAGGCGGCTGATGAATTCGTCAGGTTGTACCTGGGAAATGACGAGGAAAACGGTTAGGTTATCAGGTGTGGAGAGCGCCCCACCGATCGCCCTTGCTGCATTCAAGGACGATCGCCCATTAATTTGCAATAATTTATTTAAAGCGAGGAAGATTATATGTGGCTAGAAATAACAGCGCTAAATCAAGTTCCCGAATGGGGTGTCTTGAAGGTAAAAGTTGACGAAACTTCAGTGATTTTGAACCGTCAAGGCATGAATGTCACTTGTTACCGCAATGCTTGCACTCATTTGGAATATCCGATCGACATGGGTAAAGTCAGCAACGGTATCATTACCTGTCCTTTTCACAAATATCAGTACAAATTAGATACGGGTAAATGTTTGAATGCACCCAGCGATTCCCTGGAATCTTATCCGGTAAAGATTGAGGGCGATCGCGTTTTTGTAGAAATAGATTAGTCATTAGTCTTAGCTAAGTCCGACAGTCCGACAGGGGTTGAAACCCCTGTCTCATAGCTAAAGTCGTCTAAAGACGACTGTAGATTAGTATTTGATATCAAGTCCGGCTTAAATACCCCCTCACTCTCTTAGTCTGCGGAGGCCGACTTTGTTTATGTAGTAGCGGTTTCAAGCGCCGAACCATCTTTCAACCTACCATTTTCGCGCGCCGCTGGCGGAGGAAAATCACCAAAAGCCCGATCGCACCTACCGCCAACAGCAGCCATTCTTCCGGTTCAGGAACCCCCGAAACATTCAGAGGATTATTCGGCTTACTCAACTGTTCCTTACCCGATTCTACCTCTCTGTCAAATCGATCGCTCTTAGCTTCCGCTGCTTTTAGTTGCTCCCTTTGCGCGTCATTAACTAACACAATCATCGAAGAATAAGGCGTCACCACTTTGAAATTTTTAGCTACTGCGTGCATCGCATCCAGTTGCGTCAATTGATTGGAACTTTTCTGCTTGCTAAGTGCAGTTATCAACTGCCGCGCAGCTATTGGTTTAAATCCTTCATTTCCGGCATCTTTTGGCTCTGTAACAGCCCCCGATTTGAGTGTCTTTTCTGATTTGGAATTTTTGGCATAAGTCCAAGCATAGCCGTCAACAACGCTAACGGTAGATTGGCCCGAAGCTGCTGTCGTTGCTACTCGCTGCATCGCCTCTTTCATATCTGTAGAAACTCCGCCACCGCTATCTTGAATGACCTTTAAAGTTGCGTCGTCGTAGCCGGGGGGCAAACCTCCCAAATGCACTGTCCATAGGGGTGCAGAGATGGAAAGTTTAAGTTTGCGATCGTCCGACAATTCGTAACTGTGGCGATCGCTCACCAAAAATACATTATCGTAACTTTTATCGCCCCGCAACTGTGCAAACTGTTGCAGCATATCTTTGAGCTGGATTGTACCATAAAATGTCACCTTTGCCGCATCGAAATTGCGTACATCTTCCACAAACTTAGGTGGCATTCCCGCAGCGCTGGCGATATACAAATCAACAGCATTTTTTCCTGCTGCATTAGCTTTCAACCATTCAAAAGTCTCTTTTACATCCTTATTTTTCGCCACCATGCTGCGGGAAGTATCGAGAATAACTGCAATTTTCTTGCCTTGGGGTAGCGAGTAATTTGGATCAGCCAACGGCTTAGCAGAAATGATATTTCCTCCCGGTAGAATCGCCTGCTGCACGGTTAGCGGTTGCTGTGCGACTGCGGGCAAAAAGGGTGGTAGCCAAGTTTCTCTTGCTTCTTTACCGCTGTATTTTACATCTTTTCCGGCGATCGTGCGGCGAGTATTTTGGTTCCAAAAAATGTTGCGTTTTTCAGCCAAAACAGGCATCGCCCAACCCTGCGGCTGTCGCATGACTTTGTAAGTAAGCCACAGGTGCATTTCCGTTGGCCCGTCAGTTGGCATGAATTCTCTTTTAGCCGGGATTGGAAAAGCCCGCAAACGGTATTGTTTGGGGCCAATTTGTTCTAGCAAAGCCGGATCGACTCTTTCTACTACCTGTTGGTTGTAGACTTGCTGTGCGGCACCGCGAGGCGATACCGTAAATACAAAACGTTTATTTAAATCCCCAGTATCTCCTAGCCAAACTCCTGTAACTGCGGCGCTTTCAGGGAGGGAAAAGTAGTAAAATACTTCTTGCAAGTTCGGCGTTTGATTTTTGTAAACTTCGTAGAGTTGAACGTCAGCCCAGTCGCCGTTTTCTTTGACTGTAACTTCTTGCGACTGCAACCACACTTTTTCTTGATTGACATTCAGCAAACCAGCTTTAGCTTCTTCCCGATTTGATGTTGACTGCACCGCGTGTTTTACTGCTGCTGTGTCGCCTTTTTGCAGTTGCGTATCGAAGAATTCGCCGTAGAGTTTTTCTGCTTTTTCCACATCAGCACTAGAGCCTTGATACAAAAACGGCGACATTAAAAAATTATAGCTGTTCTGCAAGGTTTGAGCCGCTGCGTCAGGGAAAATCCAAATATTTTTGTATATCTCATAAATGTGGTTGTTTTCTCCTACAGTGCTGAGGTAGCGGTAAGGGGACAAATAAGCGTTAACTAAGCCCGATCGAATCATATCAGATTTGGCTAATAAAGTTTGGCGGCTGCTGTCGTTTGCGGGGGGAGTCGCCAGCATTTTCAGCGCTGCAACTTGTGGCTGCTGCTGCAAAGCCGAGAAAATAGCCAGCCAAGCTGCTATGACTCCCAAACTTCCGATTAGTGCTTTATTTTTTCCGTATTGTGCAGCAAAACTCTGCCATATTTTCCGCCCGGAATGAATGTAGAGAAAGCCGTACAGCGAAGGCATGACAACGAATAAGCTACAGGTTAAACCAAACAATATAAACGATAGCGGTATCCAAATTAAAGCCGAGGCCCACGCCCCGTATTTAAACATCTCCAGAAATGGTGAAACCCATGTAAACTTGAAAAATTGAATGACGACAAATAAGAATCCATAAAGTGTATACAATGCCACAGGTACAGCGTAATAAAGCAGCAATGTTGCCGCCCAAGTGCCAACTACTACCATTAAACTGTGACATCCTAATTGCAGCCACGCACTTCGCTTTTCTCCGATTAAGTTGAAAATACGAGGCTGTTGATTATGGGAATTCTGGGAATCGAAAATATTTTGCACATTTTCTCTTTTACCCAGATATCCGTACAGCATTTCCACTGAAAATGCTGCAATGCACAAAGCAATAGTAGCGATGATTAGAGAACTAGCTGGGGTGAGTTCTCGCAGCAGGAACAAGCGGAGCAAACACAGCAAAAATAGCGGTGATTCTACGCCGTAAAACCAACGCATTAGCTGTAGGGGTTGCTCGCTAAAACGCCTAGATCCTATTACTGTACATACAGTGGGTACTGCGATCGTAGCTGCCATCGTCAAAGAAAACTCTAGCGGGATAGTGCCCTCGATTGTCGCCATAATTAATGGCACTCCTATAATCGGCAAAATTCCCAAGTAAACAATCGATAAAAATGTCAAATTCCAAACCCAAAAAAATGTTTGAAAAATTCCATCAAATACCTGTTTAATTTTCATTCATTTCTCCTTGTAAGCTTTGTTTAACGGTATCGTAGACGTTACCAGCAAACTCTTTTACCTCATGATTTTCTGCTTGTAGGGATCTGTCAAATAAAATGGAAACTAGCACCCAAGTATGATTTTTATGGGTAATATCGCTGCCGATGCGCGACAAGAAGTTATCGGTAGTTTGCTGGGTCGATTGCAGCCAGTATGCAGCAGATAGTTGGTTGTCTTTGAGAGACAGCCAGCGCGCTGTTACGGAAGGAGTTAGTTGTTTTTTTTCTATGCCATTGACGGGAATTCCGCTGGCTACAAAACACAACTCGGGGGCGTGATAAGTTTGCCAGGATGTGCTCGCTACTGTGAGCATGGAACCGCGCAAGTTGCCGGCGACAAATCTGATTTTTTGTGTTTGCGTGTCTGGATAGTTGCCAAAGAATTTTTGTTCGCTAGGATTCAGCGGAATCGACTCTGATTTAATGTATTCAGGTAATGTTAAAGGTGCGATCGCCATTTTTGACGTTTCTACATGAGACAGTTGAGCCATTATTGCCAAAACTGTGACTGCTGCAATTATTCCTGGTTTGGCTAAAGGGTGATTTGGAAGAATTTCTGAGTTTGGTTTTGCAGAAATACCGCTGGTTTTTTCTGGCTGAAATTTCGGTACTCGTTGCAGCATTAACCACGTCACAAAACAAGCACAGACTAAACCGACAATTCCCAGAGGAACGTGCATAATTTGTGCTATGTTTGGCTGTTGAAAAACTTCTGAAACCAGGACTAACACGGCAACCCGCGCAGCGTTAGCACATACCAACATTAAGAGATTAGCAGCGCCGACTGCTAGCCATCTTAAGCTCAATTTACGCCCTTCCAGCCAGGTAGCAGCTAGCAAAAATAGCGTTCCGACTAAAAGGGTTTTAATGCCGCTGCAAGGCACGTCAACCTGAGCGATGCCGTTTTCCAAAATGATAATATCGTAAGAAGAAATAGCCCCAATGTGCAGCAGAGAAAGCAACTGTTCTACTACCTGAGCAGTGAGGACTCGCGCGGGCAAACCTAAGCCGCTATTCAACTGACTATTAAATGGTAAAATACAAGCAAGCAAGCCCGCAATTGGTAAGTTTTTTCGCCAAAAGTTGGAATCCACCAATAAGCCGCACAGCCCGTAAGTTCCGAGGATAAATAGCAGGACAGTAACTTGTTTGATATCAATTATGTACTGAAGGGCGATCGAGCAAATACCCGCACCCAACATTAACAGCAGCGGATCTCGCCTCAAAACGAAATTGGGTGAAAATCCGAAGGGGCGAGCGGAGTTCCCGCTCGATCGCACTACTAATGCTACAATCAGAAAGCCAATTACTATTTTGTACAGTGTGGGTATCTCAACAAACGAGGATAACAGCCACTTAACAGCCGAGATATTGGCCCAAAACCAAGCAAGCGCCAGCAAAAAAGGAGCCAGCCAAACCAAATTAACCGCAGGATGAGGAGTAACAGAATCTGGAATTGCAGAATCAGTGATATTGGTGCGCTGCATGATACCGCTTGACATTCACGTTGGTGACATCTTAGCTCAGCCAAATTGGTAATGTCCAGACCGATTATTTAAGTTTTGTCAAGCTTCGATTTTCTCTACAGAGAAGCTAGCGTTATAATAATTAATTTTATCGGAGGTAAAAATGAGCGAAAAAAGTCCAGGATACAAAATTGTTAGCGATAACCGACAAGCGCGCCATCTCTATGAAATTATAGAGACATACCAAGTGGGAATCGAGTTGAAGGGCACCGAAGTCAAATCTATTCGGGAAGGAAAAGCCAATTTGCGCGACGGATATGGCTTAGTTCGGAACGGGGAACTGTGGCTGATCAACGTTCACATTTCGCCTTGGAGAAGTGCTAGCAACTATTTTAATCACGAACCCCGCCGCACCCGTAAATTGCTGATGCACAAGCAGGAAATTCGCAAATTAATCGGCAAAGTCGAAGAAAAAGGCTTGACTTTAGTGCCGTTAAAAATGTATTTGAAAGGCGGCTGGGTAAAACTGGATATCGGTTTGGGTAAAGGGAAAAAACTGTACGACAAGCGCGAAGATTTGAAGAAACGCGAAGATAAGCGGGATATGGAAAGAGCGATGAAGCAATTTTAGTCAGAGTCATTAGTCATTAGTCATTAGTTATTAGACATCTCCGAAAAATAAACTAAAACCTTTGCTACTCAAAGGTTGAAAGTTAATTTAGGGAGATGTTTATTAGTCAGGAGTCATTAGTGGTTCATGATGGGTGATTGCTGATTAATGATTGGCTATTTTAAATCGATTTCGGTTCATGACTCATTATAATATTTTTCAAAATCCTCAAGGGAGGAGGTTGAGGACTTCCATCGTCACTACAAACTTAATTAGAGTTATTTCACCGCAGTCCATCTTAGGATCGCGAATTAAATAACTTACAATTTTAATTGTTATTGTGGGATGGGCCTGAAAGCCCGTCCTTTTTGGACGGGCTTTCAGGCCCATCCCACTTTCAAGAGTGGAAGTTATTTAATTCTCATTCCTTACAGCAAATTCTATGTTGATTAACTAAACCCCAGCTCGTTCGCTCCCCGTAGGGAAACGGCCCAGGGTAAGTCCCTCTACACTTCATAAACCTGGAATACGCTGTATCTCCTCATACAGTCGCATACTGTCGATCGACTGCTGCCTAAGTATTATTACTTAGACAAGGAGAAGAGTTCTATCTGCTTTCTGCTTCCCGGTTCTTTTTTTCTGAAAATATCCGGATGGCTTGTGGAGTCTCAGGAATGGTTAACCTATGCTCGAATACCTCTGGGTAGTGGGAACATTACCCAAGCATTCGGCTGTGGACTCACAAACTCTTATAAGAAAGGGACTCAAACCTGAGTCATTTCGTAAGATTATATGCCATTAGGGTGGCAATTAAATCTGGTCAAAAAAATATCGCCCAACTCTCAAGTTAAAAAATGCTAAAAATGACACCATTAGCTAACATTTTCAATGCCATGAAAGAGCCAGTAAAAAAGCATAATAACTCCAAGTGGGGAGCCTTCTTGCTGATGCTAGCAGTAGGCTTTGGCGGCTGGCAAATTGGGTTGCCGGAGCTGGCATCTTTTTTTAATAATAGGGCTTTTGAAAACTACAAAGCCAATCGATTCGCTGATACTCAACAAGCATATGAGTTAGCGCTCTGGGTAGATCCAAAAAGCCGCACAGCTCTTTACAATTTAGGATGGCTTTGCGAAGAGGTGCAAGATTTAGAGTGCGCCAGAGAAAAATATCTGCAAGCTGCAAAACTCGGTCTGCCTGCTGCTTACAGCAACCTGGCTAGGTTATATATAGTCGATAAAAAAAACTATCCGGCTGCCGTCCACTTCCTGTGGCAAGGTTTGAAATTAGCTGAGGACGATCGAGTAAAATATTCTTTACTCAAAAACTTGGGATGGGCTCGCCTGGAACAGGGTCGATATTCAGAGGCATTGCAGCATCTGGATGAAGCGATTAAAATTGATAGTGAAGGGCCAGCAACTTACTGCTTAAAAGCGCAAGTCCTAGAAAAGATAAAAAATACGAAGGAAGCGCTACCGCAGTGGAAAATTTGTCTAAAGTATGCGGATTCTCAAGAATTCGATGAGGATATATGGATAGGGATGGCACGTCAACGATTAAACGAGGAAAAAACAAAAAAATGAAACGCACAGTTTTGCTTTCATCAACCATACTGGCAATTATAACGGTACTGGAGCTAAGTCAAGCCTCAAAAGCAGTGCCAACTCCTGCGACTGTTAAACCTGCCCTTAATCAATCAGTCGAAATGCTGTTGAGTTCGGATCAGTCGATGCGACAGTGCAGAGATAGAAATGGTGGAAAATATGCGTGTCCGAGATTCATCATGACTCCGGAGAGCGAAGAATAAGAGTTATTTTCAATAAATTTTGTAGAGTGTACCATCACCACTTTACAGCAACAGGTATGTAGTATGTAGTAGTAAGTATGCAGGGTGCGCCGTCCGCACCTTATAGCATTTGAGATGTGAGATTAAGAATTGAAGAATTGGAAATAACTTATGGCGATAATGGTTTGCAGCTTGCATAAAGCTGCATTCTTTTTTGGAACTGTTATAACTCTTAATCATTGCTGTCTAGGCTATTGCTGGCATCCACACCGGGCGCAGGGCTGTTTC
Organism: Microcoleus sp. B4-C2; assembly: GCF_036705265.1. Taxonomy (NCBI): domain Bacteria; kingdom Bacillati; phylum Cyanobacteriota; class Cyanophyceae; order Oscillatoriales; family Microcoleaceae; genus Microcoleus; species Microcoleus sp. B4-C2. The sequence goes on along the minus strand of NZ_JAUBUB010000002.1, from coordinate 37,544 downwards.
ATTCGACCAAGGGACAAACCCTGGTGAAGATTCCCGATATTTGAAACATCGATTTCATCATTGGTGGAGGGGGTAGGCAAAGAAAGGAACTACCCCTACAAAACGATGATTTCCCTGAGAATGAAACCGCCCTGCCACCGGGCGGGGATAAAACCCCGCCAGCAATTCTATCTACTCGCCCTCCGTCAAAGCTGAATCTTGCTGCTGATGCGAGGTGCTGTAAAAACTAGCAATAATCGCCACCATCAACCACCAAAGCATATTAACTTCCGGCCGGTACCAAACTGTATCGACAAAACCGTGGGCCATCATGCCGGCTAAAGTGGCGATCGCCCCAATCAACCAAAACCCCTGATTCGATTTGAGATTTTGGATTTGAGATTTGGGATTTTGGGATTCTTCCTCTAAATTAGAGATGTTAAATTGTGCATCCCGCAGATTTTTGATCTGCAACAAACCATGATTGACGGTGACAGTCATCAGCCACAGGAAACACATTAAACCGATAAAACCGGTTTCTACCACAATTTCCAGCAGCACCGAGTAAGCGCTCAAAGCAGTGAATCTCGGCTTCATATAAAGCGGGTAAACTTTATTAAAAGCAGTGTTTCCCGGCCCGATTCCCAGAATTGGCCGATCGCGAATCATGTCAATCACCGCCGTCCACACATTAATCCGAAAATTGTTACTACTGTCACCTCGTCCAATAAACATACTCGAAACTCGATCGCGCAGAGGCTCCACTAAAGCCACTCCTAAAATTAACGCCCCAGCCAAACCTCCTAACCCTAACGGCAGCGCCCAAGTTCGCCAGAACCGAGGCATCAAAGGGCTGTACCAGTACCACAGCAGCACTAAAAATACCACCAGTAGAGCCACAAAACCGATCCAAGCACCCCGGCTGTCCGTGTAGCGCAAACACGCGCAATTCACCACCAGCATCGTCAGCGCTAAAACTCTTGTTCCCCATCCTTTCCACACAAAAAGCGCGGCGGCGCTCAATGCAATGGCTGGCAGTAAATAGGAACCAAGCAAGTTAGGATTTCCCAGAAAGCTGTAAACTCGCGTGACATTGGCTTGAGTAGAAGTCGGATCGTTCCAAGTAGCTAATGGTGGCACTTTATCAATCCACTGCCGCACGCCGTAGAAACTGACAACTAGAGAGACGTTCAAAAATACGGCAATTAACCACGATCGCCAACGGGGATCTCGCAAGATCCGAGCCATCAGCGCAAAAAACAGCAAATACAGGGTTAGCTTGCTCCAACCAGTAGCAGCGGCGACTTTCACCGGCGACATCGCCGTTGCGACGGTGGCTATGCCCCAGTACAGCAGTACCAGCAAGTAAATCGGCCTCAAGGCGATCGGGCGATCGTCCGAAACAGTTAGCAGCACCCAAAATGCAGCGCTAGCCGCCATCAACACCCCCACCAAGGCATTGTTTACAAACGGCGCCAAACCGAAAGTCAAGGCCAGCAAAACAAAACCCAAGGGTTCTGCCCACTGCATCAGCCAGCTACTCTGCCGCCAACTGCGTAAAGAGCCGATCGCCAAATTGAATAAATAACTTCTACTTTGCCACTGAGAGAGCGGCAAATTTGCCAGAGTTAATTGTTGCCAAACTGAATTCATTTTTAGATTGATTATTGGTAATTGGGAATTGGGAATTGGGAATTGGGAATTGAGTCTAAAAGCATCGACAATTGGTAGTAAGCTGTTACGCATCTAAATTGTATTCTTGTGGGGCGGGACGCCCACCCCACAAGAATTTGCTCGAATTTGATTGTCAAATGTAGATGCGCCTCAGCTTAACTCGCATCTTGAACCATTCTCGATTAAGGCTTTTCGGGTCGGCTCCACCCAGAATAAATTTCTTGTGGGCGGGGCACGCGAGGCCGCGCATAAAAGCCTTATTGAGAATGGTGCAACATCTCAGTATTAATTAACAAATGACTTGTTTCATCTTCCTTCTTCTTTCCATCCGTTACATCCGTTAGAAAATCCGTTGCCGAACTTCCTTCTTCCTTCTTTACCCTTCCAACAATTCCGTAGCATTTGTGCAGGGCAACCAGAGCACGTAGCGATATCCAGATTCCGGGGTTCCTTGAATCGAGAGTTGACCGCCTTGAATTTCCACCAATTGGCAGCAAAGCAGCAGCCCCAAGCGTTCGCGCGCCCCGTAACCAGCTAACACTGGTGCACTATCCTCTGCATTCTGCGCCGCCAAAGCCGCCAACTCAGAAAACGCCAGCGTTAATCGCTGCGAACCCTGTGTCGGGAGTTGCGGTTCTCCGGGAGAGTCGGTTTCGGAGTTCGATGGCGAACCGCTACCAGATCCGGCCTTCAACAAGTAGTCGGTGTAGAGTTTAGCATGGGGCAAACTTTCCCCTAACCAAGGATGAAAAACCCAAACTCCGATGTTGATACCGTCTTCTTTCCGAGAAACGTGGACTCGAATCACGCTGCCTGCCCCAGCAGATTGAATAATGCTAAAAATTAAGTGGTGCAGCATTTGCTGAACCTTATCTTTATCTACCAACCAGATGCGCGACCCGGGCCCCATCGACAAATTAATTTCTTGCTCTCGTCTACTTGCCACGGACGACAGAATTGTCACAACCTGCTGGCACAGAGTTTCTATATCGACTGCGGTTCGCTTCAAGGTGAAAGCGGAATCATCTAGTTCGGCCAGTTCCAAAATTTCTTCAACTAGCGATCGCAAAGAGCGGCTGCTGTCTTGGATCACGTCAATATATTCTTTTTGCTTGCTCGTTAAGGGGCCATAAATTTCTTGTTTCAACACACTTGCCATGCCGAGGACAGAAGTGAGTGGTGTGAGCAATTCCTGCGCTAAATTATTTAGCAGTTTTACTTTAATTGAGTTAGTAGACAAATCGATAGGTTTGTTAGTCATCGTTAATTTTTATTGGTTCATTGTCGAGCGAGGGTTTGCGGTTCATTAGACCTATTCCAAAAGTCTATAACAATTTGTTTATAATTCACCACAAAAAAAAGGTAGTGAAGAAGAATATATATTCCTTATTCCCTAAAAGCTCTTCCTTATCTGAGTAATTAAGATTTAATCATTGCTTCTAAAGCTGATTGCAAGTCTTGAGTGAGTTCGGCAACTGCTAACCTGCGACTGGTTTGATATCGATCCCAACGATCGCTCACTGATATGGGTTCGCCCACGGTCATTTGTACCTGCTGTTTGCCCAACTTCGGTCTGCCGAAAGGATTTCCCCCTTTGATGCGAGCCAGTACGTCCCACAGCAGTAAAGTTGTTTCTGCCAAACGTTCTGCTGTCAGTTGTTCTGCGACGTACCTGCCCGTGACAGACACGAAACTTTCTACAAGTCTCATGTGCCACATCCGAAGACTTGCTTCTTCAGCGAGGCGATCGGCTAATCCTCTTTCTAAGGGAGAAAGTGCTGCAATATCTTTGATATCTTCTCGATAAATATACTCCCAGCCTGCTTGTTCCAGACGGCGGCAGCGGTCTATTAAACTGCCTTTGGGCTTTAAGTTAAAATATTCTTCGGCTACTTGCAAACCCACGTCTAACAAAGCTTTCAGTCGAGCAATCATTACTTCATTGTCCGAATCATTTGCCGTTATTTTGGGGGAGAATAATGATGTTAAACTAGATGTAGATGACTGTATTTGCTTATGATAAAAACGGCTGTAAAACTCTTCCATTACTGCTAGCAAATGACCGCCAAGTCGAATCAGGCGTAGATATTGGAATTTATGATTTTGGTTTTCGGAATCGGAATTTGCCGTCTCTAAATTAGCGATATCGGTGCGTTCTAAGGGTGGCAGTCCGCAATCAATTTCTAATTGAGTTAAAAGTTTTTCTAGGGGTTGCCAAGGTGGATTGACATAGCGGTATTGAATGCCGATCGGCACAATTAAAACTTTTTCAGTGCGTCCGGCTTTTAGCAAATCTTCAACGCACCAGAAGCCCATTTGAGCAATTCCCGGTTCGAGGGGGCTGACTATTTCATTGTGACCGTTGGTAGCGCCTTCTGGGGCGGCGGCGATCGGGAATTGGCTGTTGACAAATAAATCGCGGGCCGATCGCAATCCGGCGCGATCGATCTTACCGCGAACGATCGGAGTGCCACCGAGTTGGGAATAAAGCCAGCCGACTCCCGCACCGGCCCACAGGGGAATGCCGCGATCGTAGATAAAGTGGGAATGTACCGGGAATTGCAGGGGAATGCCTTTTGCCCGCGCCGCCTGGGGAACGAGTTTCCAAATTAGTTGTCCCAAACAGTAGGGATCGTCTGAGTTGGGGTGGCGGAAGGCTAGCAAGAAGCGAACTTTCTGATTTTGAAATTGGTGGAATAGTTCGGCGAGGGTTTCGACGTTTTCGGCTTGAACGTGGCTGATACTCGTCCGAAATCGCAGCCACCAGGGGAGTATTTGCTTACAACCTTGCATCACTAGGGGGTTGTAGGCTGGGGGTATGAATTCCAGCGGCGGCTGAACTTGGCTAATTGAATTGGGCATTTTGCGATTTTAAATTTTAAATTTTAGATTTTAGATTACTAGGTTGGGGTGAAAACTTCCAATTTTGAGAATGCTGAAGTTTGTTTTATTAACCGCAGAGGACGCAGAGGACACGGAGGAAGAGAGGATATAGCAAAGCGTGTCGTGTCAATTTAATGTCAAAAGTATTACCTGTCTGGGATCGGATATCATGTCGAGTCGATCGACCCCAATATTTTGGTCGGGGCCGGTGTACGGTATTTCTGGCTGATATTACAGATTCAGAGGTAAACTAGCCCTGACAAGAATTAGGATTATTTTACAGGACTAAATATAAAGCGATCATCTTTTTTACCCCCTGTCCTTGACAAGGCAGGGCTGTTTCATTCTCACGAAAATGGCGATTTAGTACGGTAGTGCCCCCGTGCCTACCCCCCCACAGACGACTTCACAGGCGTTTAAGACATGGGGGCAGCCACGGGGGGCAGCCCCTACAAGAGAATGAAACAGCCCTGCTTGACAATGGGGATGCGAGGAGGTCAGAAACTCGACTAAAAACGAGATTTATCCTCAGTTTCCACCTTCAACACAGATTTTTGCAATCCAAAATCTAAAATCTAAAATCTAAAATCCTATTGTGCGGCTTCAAATATCATTTCTTGGAAGTTAATGACATCCGATCGCGGATCGCAGTGGGTGACTTTGACTTCTAGTCGATCGCCGATTGCGACCGATCGACCAAATCGCATTGCCAATTCTAAACCCAAATCTTCCAATAAAATCAATCCCAGATTGCTGTCTTCCCTCAGCCAGCGAAGCATTAAGGCTTCCCAAACTTCATCGGGGTTGCGCCGCAAATATTCCAATCCCCAATAGCGGTTGGTTTGGCGTTCGACAGTGGATGCTTCTTTAACTGCGGTGCCGAGACACATCACAATGTCCTGTATTTCTTCAGCGGAAAAAGGTAGTGGTTCGCCCCGCAGGTGGGCTTTGATTTGGAAGTGAGTCAGCAAGTCGGTATAGCGGCGGATGGGAGAAGTAACTTGGGTGTATAATTCCAAACCCAAGCCGGCGTGGCGTCCGGGGGTGAGTCCCATTTCGCTGCGGGGCATACACCGGCGCACGGCGCAAGCGCGGGCGGGGCCTGCGGGAACGGCTAGCAGTTCTTCATCGGGAGGGAGTTCGGGCTGTGGCTGATAGCGGTAGGGTATGGGCAGGTTGTGAGCTTGACCGTAGCGGGCGGCTAGTTCGCCGGCTAAAATCATCATTTCGGCGACTAGCATCCGGGCGGTGGAGTCGTCGATGACGTGGATTTTGATGTCGTCGCCGTTGACTTTGATGACGGATTCTGGCATGAAAATGCTGATTGCGCCTTGGGCTTCCCGCCATTTTTGCCGCAGTTTGGCCGCAGAGGCGATCGCTGCTATTTCTGGTTCTGCTTCGATTCCCAACTCCAGCATTTCGTCTACGTCATCGTATGTCAAGCGGTAGGTGGGTTTTATGGTGCTGATGTGGATGCTGTAATCTTGAGCCGCGCCGATTTCGTCTAAGGTGACGCTGAAGCTGAGGGCGCTGCACTCTTTGCCTTGAATTAAACTCATTGGCCCGGTTGCCAAAGCTGGGGGAAACATGGAGATCATTCCCGTGGGCAGGTAAACCGTAGTGGTGCGCTTTCTGGCTTCGAGGTCGAGTTCGTCTCCGGGGGAAAGCAAGCGGGTGGGATCGGCGATGTGTATCCAGATCCGCTGCTGGCCGTTTTCGAGGAATTCTAAGCTGAGGCCGTCGTCGATTTCGGTGGTGCTTTCGTCGTCGATCGTGTAAACCTTGAGGTGAGTTAAATCGAGACGATTTGTGTCGGAGTCGGTTGGGGGATTTTCTAGGCAGCGTTGGGCCACTTCTAATACCTTTGCGGAGAATTGTAGGGGAATTTGGCTTCGCCGCAAAAACAGGTTTTCGTGGGTACTCCAGAGGCCGAGCTCGACTAGGAGGCCAAATGCTGCTTCGGGGTTTTCGGATCGTTGTAAGCTGGCTAAAGTTTCTAAGGCTGGGGTGCGGTGCGTTGCTTCTTCTCCGAGGAGGGCAAAGCGTTCTAGGGCGTCGAGGCGAGTTCGATCGCTATTTTCCCAATCTACATTTTCCCCTGCCAGCCGCTGTTTGACTCGATCCCAAAATCCTTGGGATTCTTGGTGTCGCTGCTGTTCTACTTCTTGCTGGTGTTTGATTTCGGCTACTTGGGCTGCAGATCGCGGTTCGTAGCGATCGCCCTTTTGTTTGAAATACAGTTTATCTGTTGACAGCAAACAGTAGGCCGCGTAACACTGGGCCGCACTGCGTTCGGAAAATAGCAGTATTGCCAGGGATTCGGGATCTGCTGTTTCTCCGTCACCGACTAAAAGTTCCCAAGCGACTTCCAAACTCGACGGATCTGAGTAGGCTTCTACTTCTTTGAGAAATTTGGGAATGTCGGAGGGTTTGTAAGTTTCTCCGACTACTTCGTAGCTGATTTGTTTGGGCGGTATGCTGTGCGGTTGACCGTTTTCGTCTACCACGACCCAGTTTTTCTTGCCGTCGGGGCGATCGGCAACTGCCAGACGGCGGTCGCCGTGCACTCTAAATTCTACTAACGTTCCCTTCTCCACTTGCCAGCTTTATATTTGAGATTTTGGATTTTTACCGTGGCCACTTATCGAGTTTCGAGCTTGCGATTTTAGATTTTGGATATTGGCATTTTTTCTGGTCAATTGTGAAAGTTAAAATCTAAAAAGTTGTTCTTTATTCTTGCTTTTTTTTTAACTTTTGACTTGTGATTAAGACTTGCGCTGCTGCGACTCTTAATCTTATTTCGCGATTATTTCGCTGCATTCTTGCTGCACTATTAATGACAGAAAGACGTTGTTTTCGCGCAAGTCTTATTCCCAGTCCAAAATCTAAAACCCAAAATCCCAAATCCTGTTAACCTTCTTGGTTTACGAAGGGCATCAAAGCTACAATTCTTGCTCTTTTGATGCTTCTGGTCAGGTCTCGCTGCTGTTTTGCCGTCAAACCGGTAATCCGGCGGGGCAAAATTTTACCGCGTTCTGTGACGTATTTTTTGAGCAAATCTACATCTTTGTAGTCGATCGGGTCTCCTGGTTTGATGGGCGAAACGCGCCGGCGAAAGTAAGTCATGGTTTGTTGTTTGTTGACTGTTGTTTGTTGACTGTTGATTGTGAGTTTTTAGTTATTAGCCGTTAGTTGCTAGCCGTCAGGAAAGCATTGGTTAATTATCTGCTTTTCGCCGATCAATATCAATTGCCAACAACTGATGACTGATGACTAAGGACTAATGACTAATCGCTACTTGATCTCTTTGTGGGCAGTGTGGCTGTTGCAATGGGGGCAGAACTTTTTGAGTTCCAGCCGCGCCGTCGTGTTGCGACGGTTCTTGGTGGTGGTGTACCGAGACACGCCTTTTGAGCGTTTGCTTACGTTTGTACGGCACTCAGTACACTCTAGAGTAATTATGATGCGGACGCCTTTAGCCATAATTCTAAATAAATTTCGACTAATTTAAACACAATTTATTATCTTCTCACATTGCTCTGCACTTGGTCAAGCAATCTTCTAACTTTGATGTCGAGGGAGTAGCCACGGCGGGTTCCAACTACGATCGTCCCGCCGATGCGATCGTGGAAAGCTTGGGGAAACCTTTCGGCGGAGGTGAGGGCTACGCTACAGTCGATCGCCAGGGGCAGCATCAGCAGCAAGACGGCGGCGTTGGTAGATGTGAGTCCACCTATACCTGCGAAGGCTAAGGCCGCGCAAAAGCCCAGCAATGCCTCGCGCTTGCACAGTTTTTGCACTCCGGGAGTCCGTTGGAATCTGGGATCGACAATTTTCATGTCCAAAGCCCAGCGCCCGAGACTTTGACCTTGGTTTTTCCTGACGATGGCTACGCGCATGATCAGCCACAGCAGGACAAAAAATATGGTTTGGACGATCGCATTAGTACCCAGAAGCAAACTGGGCAGCCAAACTGCGATTCCGTCGATGCAGAGTGCCGCGGCGCGGCGGCCGACGGATACTTTGGGAAGGAGAGGTACTAAATCGGAACTCATAGGCAAAAGGGTCGATCGTCACTAGCTACTTTTTGATCTTAAGCTCTCGATTAATCGATCGGCATCAATGGCGTGTAACTCAACTTCCAAGCCAAGCGCTAATTATTCAAGCTGAAAATGGATTTTCGCCGATTCCCAACTGCTTTTTTGACTTTTCCACCTGTTCCCACAGTGTTTGGATCTGAGTAAATGCCTGTTCCACAGAGATTTTACCGTTAGATGTCAAGGAACTGATGTAACCCACTCGCTGAGAAAACTCTTGTAAATTCGCATTAAATACTAAATTCTCTGGCTTTACTTCACCGTAATAACGATTTTGAGGATATAAAAAATTTGAATTTGCTACCATTGCTTTAACCTCGCTTGAAAACCTTTTTTTCTAGTTATCTATATTATAAACCGCGATCCCCTTCTAAAGGTGTGCTGTAAGTAGCAGAAATCATGTGACATTGGGCGAACTTTTTTGTGATGGCAATTACATCGACAGATGAGGGCGACAAAAACCTCAGTAATTTCACCTGTACAACTTACGCAGGCGGGGTCAATCGATTGCGCGATTTTAGATTTTAGATTTTAGATTTTAGATTTTAGATTTGAAGCATTGACCCCACGGATAAATTCGGGGGGAAAGTTTCTCGGATACAGGTTTTTTCTTTATCGAAATCCAGGGGCTTGCAGCCGTAGGGTATAGCGTCAAGCCGCAGCTACATATTAATAAACCTCATCATGGCTTCCAATATCAACCAAGACAATTAAATCATCACCTGTTGTAGCATCTTTTTTGAAAGCAAAAATGATTCGACAATCATAAGCAACAGAACAAGACCACAAACCGTCCAATTTACCCGTTAACTTATGAGATTTTAAAGCGTGATTAAAAGGATCATCGCCCAACAATCTTAAAACCTCTAATATCTGGTCTTGTAATTGGTGATTTTTTTTAATTAATCGCTTAAAACGTCTTTTGAAACACGGATCGGTTGTTAAAATCATTCTTCCTCATCCTCCAATAAATATGACTTCAAATTCTCACAAGTTAATTTCAAGGCTGTTCTTGGCTATACAGCATTAAAAAAAATGTATGTATAGCATGGCTAAGGCGCTTTACTCATCACCCAGTTCGCGCAGTAGAAGGAAGCAATTACCAAAGCGCCTTAATAGCCTTGGCGGTTGCTATAACTTGATAATTCCTCTAGCAATTTGCTCAACAAGTTCCTAGCGAGAAATGCGGTATCTTTTAGAAAAAACATCCAGTTTTTTGATAGCCGTTTTGGTAAGGCTAAAGGCGCAGCTTTTTTTGATCTCGTCGTACATCTCTGGCTGATTTCTCATGCTTTTATGTTTGGGTTTAGCCATGTCAAAAACTCCTTTCTGATTCAGAAAACAAAATTTCAGCTTGATCCGACGTGAAAATGACCAAAAAAAAGGAGTTCTTGGTAGGACTCCTGGCAAAGGTTTACATTATTCAATTTTTGGTTGTGAAGCGTTGGAAGAACCAAACGCTCGTCCGACAAGATAGTCGAGTTTTTCGAGAAGGTTATAAGTGCTAAGTTTGAATATTTCCACTTGCTTCTTGCAAAGCAGGGAGTGCTGGAAATTCTAAGCTTTGGGATTATAAAAGTCATGATAACACAAACAATCAAAATCGGCAATAGTTTTGTAATTTATTCTTTAAGTCTTTGCTAGATTGCTTTTAGCTCTTAATAAGAGCATGGTAGTGGTTGAGGACTTAACTTTTACAGCGGTTCCTGCTGTATTACGGCATACTCAATGAATCCTCAATATTTAAGAAATTGGTTTGTCAATTGTTGCTGCTATACCTCAGAAAAGCAGGAACCACTGTATCATTCTTGGCAATTAATAATTGGTAATTGAGTAGGATATAAATCTTTCATTCTTCATTGAAGTCTTCATTAAAGTCTTCATTGAAGTCTTCATATAACTTTTCTTCTTTTATCTCTAACATATCTAGCGCTTGATCTAGCCAAAAGTCCGAATCGGTTGACGCTCTTCTTTCAAATAGATAAACATTTCTTGTGTAATCTATCAATTTACCGGAATCAGTTTGACCCATATAATGTTCAGGGGTAACGCTAAATAATTTCCAACCTTGACTTCCTAATTTATTAAATAATGTGATATAGTCATCTTTCATCTTTATGTTATTTGTATATGCCCCTGTAATTATAAATCCATTAAAACGATATTTTAGACCCAAAAAGTTAGATTTTAATTCGTCGTTATAGTAAACTTGAATATATTCATACTGGGGCTTAGTCACTATTTGTTCTACCAAAGAGAGTAGTCCCCTTATAAATTCTTTATTTTCTAAAAATTTATTTATTTCATCTGAATTGTCATTCATAATAATACCCTCAACCGTTCAAAATTTTAATATCCTAGAGATTATTATAGCAGCGATCATCACCCAACAATTCTAAAACCTCTAATATCTGGTCTTGTAATTGCTTATTTTTTTAATTAATCGCTTAAGACTTCTTTTGAAACTCGGATCGGTTGTTAAAATCATTCGTCCTCATCCTCTAATAGATATGACTTCAACTCTTCAAAAGTTCCTCTCATGGCTGTTCCCGTCTCTACAGCCCTAAAAACTTCCTGAGCACTCGCCAAAATTTCATCCCGCCGATTTTCAATCCGTCGCTTGCGGATAAACTCAAACAACCGATCCTGATCTTCTATTGATAAACTTTCGATTTGATCGATAATTTCTTGTACCGTCATCATACAGCCTCCTTTAAAGTAAAATTAACTAAAGATTTAGCCTCCGCCCAAACCCGATCCTCAATCAAACGACTTAACCCCTGTTCCGTCACAATATCCACCTTACAACCTAACATATCTTGCAAAGCCATGACATAAAAAAATGAGATGATAGGCAGTATAAGCAAGCTTTTTTTCATTACTCTAATCATTTCATTACTTCTTTGGCAAAGTATCACTACAACCAGCTTCTTTAAATTGTTGAAGCAACCGATTTCTATCGGCTTGAGAAATGTAACTCATTAATTTAGCTGGATCGACGAGCGGTTTAGGCCAAGCATATTCGTAGATACCAGCTTGATTGTTGCTAGTGTTAATAAAAGTCACCCCTAAATAGTTACCTTGTTGAACCAAAATCGTGCGTTCGCTTGTTCTGATTTGTTTGCCAGAGATAGTTCCTTGAGCAAAACTTATCCCGATGTCATTGGCTGTGGGAATAAAAGTTTCTAAAATACACACTCGACCTTTGATCGTTGAGGGATAAATATCTAGATTTTCTTCTAGCGCCGTCCATTTACCGATAAAAGGTGCTACATCAGGATTAACTGGCAACCAAGCTCTAACAAACGCTTTCAAGTTCTGAATTTCATTTTGATTACGGCGATCTCGAAGATAAAAATCACGATTTCCCGGCTGCGGAGAAGCAACAAAACTGCGAAAGCGATTCATTAATTGCTGTAATTCATTCTCAGTTGGATATCGTTTAGATTGTTGTGCAATAATTGGTAAACAGCAACCCAAAATTATCATATTGACCATCAAGGTTACTAGCGCGCGTTTTCTCATAAGTAATACTTTCCAGTTCTGTCAACCCTTAGTTTACCAGCCTTGCTCATACAACTTATGTATAAACCACCACTCTCACAAGCCCAACTCGAGCGCACGCCAATCACCTGCGATCGCACTGTGCTAAGTAAAGCATATGCGATCGGCAAAAAAGCAGAGCGCCACAATTTGGCAAAACTAATAACCTGTGCGGTTATATTACTGCCTGCAAACCGAGCTTTTTCTGCTCCTACTTACTTGGGTAGCGAACCTAGTGCTGAGGCTGACAGCGCTAAATTTACTCAAAAGGTTAACATCATCCAGGCTCAAAATAGCACCCAGGTGCCGCTGAGCATTCGGTATGGTGGAACAGAAGCTAGGGGAGGCTTTGTCCTCATGCAACTGACTGCACCCAATCGAGATACAACTCAACCGGCTTACGGTGGCAAGCTTCGTTTCTACGATGTTCATCTTGCCAAAATGTTTGAAACTTCCCATTTTTTGTGCCAGCAGTTTAGAGGCGTTTCCGGTTATGAATGGGTTTATTCAGCAGGTAATGGAAGTATTCGCATGGGAAACTTTAGAATTCCCTGTAGTTTAGCTAGCGAAATGGCTTCAACCTACGGCTTAGGTAAGCCAGAAAGCACAAGCATTGCCAAAGATACCGAGGGCGGCCCTCCTGAATCAGATGTCTATTCTATTCCGATTTTAGACATCACCGGTTCTAAAATTCAGCGGTGGATGAATTTTGTGCAAAATTTTAAACCAACTAGCAGGGATATGTAGTGACCTGCAATACTCAACACTCAAACCTGCAATAAACGTCATTTCTCAGCGTTCGACCGATCGCAAATCGACTGATCTCGCCGAACGTCTCACGCCGAAGTCCAGGATTGTTTGCAACTATAGTGAAATTGATGGCTCACTCTCAGAAGACTCAGGCTAAAATCTACGATTAAACTGAGGACACGCATCAAATAGGCTCTTTTTTATTCTTCCTTCTTCCTTATGTCTGCAAATGCGCGTCAAGCGAAGCTATCCCGAAGGGAATCGCCCCGTCCCAAACCCCGGCTGAGGCAAGTTTTAATCAGACTTCCCATCGCCGTAATTGCTGCTGTTATTGCCTTCAACCTTCTTCACTCCTTAATTCCAGTGTTTAAAGAATCTGTATCCCAAGCAACGCCGCCACCAGAAATCCAGAACGTACTCGCCGGCAATCGCAAAATTGTGATAGTGGGCGACAGCATCACCGAGGGCGGGAAATACCCCGGAGGTTACGTTTGGCGGCTGCAACGCTATCTCAATGCCCTTTATCCCGATCGCCAAATCGAAATCGTCAACGCCGGAATCTCCGGTAACAAGGCGACTGATATGCAAGCACGCTTCCAGAAAGATGCGATCGACCAAAAGCCAGATTTAGTGATGATTAATGTCGGAGTCAACGACGTTTGGCACGCTTTCTTTGACTTCCAAAACCTGCGATTTTATCCGCAAGGCAAGTTGCCCACCGGAGTGCCACTGGCAGAATATCGGGAGAAAATAACTCAAATGGTGCTGGCGGCAAAAGCCGCAGGAATTCGAGTTGTACTGCTTTCTCCTACTCCTATCGGCGAAATTCTCGACAACCCAGAAAATCGCAGGTTGCAAGAGTATATTGCCGCGATGCGAGAAATTGCGTTAGAGAATCAGTGCTTGTTTATCGATTTGAATGCGCCTTGTCGGGAAGTTATCGCCACGTATCAAAAGCACGCGGGCAAAACTCTGAATTTGTTGGCTGCAGATGGAGTGCACCCAAATCAATCGGGATATCGAATTATAGCTTTTACTATCTTGCGCGGTTTGGGCGTACCCGCAAAGGATATTGAGAATTTGGAAGTCAAAAATTGAATCTTTGAATTTAGTTAACAGTTGACTTTGGGGTGTTAATTGAAAGTATCAAAGCTACAAGCCCCCTGATTTATGTCGCGGGTAAATTATTCCAATATAACATCTAAAATCTCAAATCATTCAATCGGCGGATGATACCGCTTTAACCAACAACTACCGATAATCACCAACGCCACCACAACTATAATTTCTGTCCAAAAAAACGACAGAAAATCACTGGCAGTTCCCACCGGCGGAACTCCCGGTTGAGCATTGCGAATAGCGGGAAAAGCAAATAGCATTACACCAGTCCAGCTCAGCATTCCCACTTCCGGTAACTTACCCGATTTCATCACTTTTAATGCTAGCAAAAGCGCCATAATTGACAGCACCCACATGATCACAATAATCACTAAGGCAAAGAATTTCACCGGGAGCGATCGAGTTGCAGAAACATCGATATAAATAAAGATAGATGAATTCTCTTCCATCGGCTTATAACTGATGTCGAAACCGGGAACATCGGCATGGAAATTAAATTCCAGAGGTACGGGATTGAGTTCAAATGGAGCAAACTTTTTACCAATCGAAGGCAGCGGGTCGATCGAAATAGCTACTTTAGCAATGTGGGTGTCAAACGGGTAATTGTTAATTTTCCCTTTGACTAAGTTAAACTTCAATGCAGGGACAATCATCGGTTTGCCTTCTTTAAAGGTAATTTCCGAATCCGGTACATTTGCGCCGTTAACTGTCATTAACAAGTCTTGAGCCGGGTAAGTTGGCCCTTTTTTATAAATACCTTTGAGTTCAAACTGCAAGCGGGCTTCTAATTCGTTTTTAATGGGGTCAACGGCAATTAATGTCATTTTTACCTCAACCAAGCCTTTCGACGCTACAGCGCTTTCTGGAGATGGATTGTAAGGCTCTTGGGCGTTAGCATTGTGAGAGTAAATAGATAAGATAATTGCAAAGATTACGACCAGACTGCAAATTAAAATAAGTATTTTTTTGAGATTAACTTTGTTGATACTTTGCATTTAATAGGGATTTTTATGTGTTAAAATGTTGTTAGTATTTCCCGCAGTCCGCCAGGGGTTTAAACCCCTGGCTCATAGCTAAAGTCGGTTAAAACCGACTGAAGAAACTTGAGCGATAATAAATGTTGGTTTTAGTCCTCTTTTAGAGGACTTTCGCTGTGAGCCGGGGTTTTCAACCCCCGGCGGGCTGTGGCGAGCGGCGCAAGAACCAGGCGAATCAACGCGAAACTACGAACCGATAGGAAGCAGTACATTTGATGTAAAACTGCCGTGCAAGCCGTAGGGAATGTGCTGTTTTAAATGCAAGCGCGCTACAGGGCCTTTGGTAATGTCGCGAGCATCTAAAATCACTAAGGTCGATCGATGATTAGCTGCATCATACATTAAAAGCAGCAGCCAGCCGTCATCCTCAGCCGTTGCACCTTCAGGCGAGACGCCTGAACCACGGGGAACAAACACCGGTTCCCCCGCAAAACCGCGCGGCGCCGCACTCCAAATTTGCCTTTCACCAGTCACGAAATCAATTTTGAGGATAGCTTGCAAAGGAGCATTTCCCGTGGGAGCATCCGCAGCACCGATATAAAGATATCGGTAAGGTTGTCCGACATTCTTGGGATGCAAAGTGGGAAACTCGCAGCACCGAGTTTCAACAACTTGATGCTGTACGGTTTTGTCTTGCAAATTCAACTTAAACCGCCACAATTCGCCCGCTGGAATGCTCTCAAAATCAACCTCGCGAAAATCGCCGTCTGCTTCTACAGTTGGAAATGATTCGTAACAAACTGAATCCACAAAAACTTCGTCTCCTTCTTCCCATGCGTTGCAGTGGTGGAACACAAAACAAGGTTCGGTTTCTAATATCTTCACCTCGTCAGTGCCGTTGCGGGGAATTAAAATTGCTTGCGTTGGCTTGTTTGGCGAAAATTGAATGCACTGGGATGCACTCCGAAATCCTAACAAGAAAAGCAGCGGATTAAATGAGACGGGATTTTGGAAGAATATGCAGTAATTCGGGGTAATTACCATGTCGTGCAGGAAGGCAAAACCCGGTATTGCATGGGCGTGACGCTGCAAAAGTTTGCCGCTTTCGTCGAATTCGTAAATCGTGATGGTACTCGACAAACCGGGCTTGACGGAAAAGTTGATTAATCTGTCTCCTTTGCCATTTTTCCCTTTTTCAATTCTGGGGTGGGCGGCGAAAGCTTCGCCGGGTTGTAAAACGCCGTCTAGGGTGTCTAAGCCGAGTGTTTCTAGGGTGCGGGGGTCGAGTCTGTAGGGCTGTGCGGCTTCCCAAAGTGCTAGCAGTTTGTCGCCCCAATAAATGATGTTGGTGTTGGCAATGTTTTTGATTTTGACATCAAAGATGTTGGCCAGCGGGCCCCCTGGCTTTTGTGTGCCGAAAACGCCTCGGTGGAGGATTTTTCCGGCTTTTTGTTCGGCGAGATAGCCTTCTGTGCGGACGAATCGGTTGCGGAAATGGGCGCGGCCTTCGGATATTGCGATCGCACAAATCATCCCGTCGCCGTCAAACGGATGGTGGATGCGCTGGCCGTTGACATCTAATAATCCGGGCCCGTTGCGAAAGAATGTGCCTTGCAAGCCGGGGGGGATTTCGCCTTCTATGTTGTCAATCCAGTAGTCGGATTCGTTGGGTTGGGATTCGTAGCCGCGCTGCCAGTCTGTGCGATCGTATGATAGGTTTTGGGCGGCTGTTTGAGGTGGGGAAAGTTGTAAGTTTTGCATGGGTGTAATAAGCTTTTCTTGATTTAACCGCAGAGAACACAGAGGGCGCAGAGAGAAGGAAATTCGGAGAATGGGGAAACACAGTTAAATTCATCCGTTAAATTCATCCGTGTATCCGTGTCAAAATCCGTGTGTGCCTGCCTTTATTTGCTGTCTGCGGTGCGGCTTTGTGACCTTACTGTCGGTACTAAGTCGGGAAAGTATTCGGGCATGAAATGCTGTCCGCCTGGTTTGGAACTGCCTGGTTCTGGTTCTAATACGGGAAGAGACTTTTGATTGTTTGGATCGCTGCTTTCTGTACTGTCGGCGGGCAGCCAATTTAAGAAGGGTAGGGGCAGAAGTGTGGACAGGTTTGTGATGACTATTAGCAGCCAGAGGTTATCGAAATTGCGATCGGTAATTCCTAGCAAGTGGGTCAAAAGTGCGCCGCCTTCGTGGGAAATAAGTCCTGCTAAGTTGGTGACTGACATCAACACTGCAAATAAAGTTGCTTCGACGCCTGGGGGACACAATCTGGCGGAGAGTACGAGCACCGGCATATAAGCAATTTGTCCGATTACTGTCAGGATTAGGCTGTCTCCGATGCTGAACCATTGATCGTCAATTCCTAAAGCTCTGTTGGCATGAGTTACTAATAATAAAGTAGTCATGCCCAAAGCTGTCGCTATGACGGTTGACCAGCCAAAAATTACTCGAAATGGAACTGTTTTGAGGAAGCGCTGAAACAGCCAGATGCCGGCGAGGGAGGCAATGCTGGTAACGAGGCGCACTCGGCCGAGAAATTCTGGTTGAAAGCCTAATTCGTTGGTGGTGAAAAAGAAGAAGGCGGAGTCTGAGCTTGGGGTGGCTTGCCAGAGGAAGAGAAAGGCTGTGGGCAGCCAAATTGTTTTTTGGGTAACAGCTTGCCGTAGTTGTTTGAATTGGTCTTTGACTGTTTCAAAGTCGGTTCTTTTGTTGGTTTTTTCTTCGGCAATTAACCAAGCTGTTGCTGATACAATTAGCGGGAAAGATGCGGTGATTAAAAAGATAGTATGAGTGCTGAAGTGTTGCAGCAGGGAACCGCTGAGGTAGGCGGTAATTAGTCCGCCGAGGGCTGCAGCGCCCCAAGACAAGGATTGCAGGGAACCGGCGTCGGTAACGGATTCTTTTCTGGCCCTTTCGACTACCAGGGAGTCGGCGATTACGTCGCTGACGGCGAGGGAGAGGGAACTCAGGGCGATCGCGCCTGTAGCTGCCAGCGGTGTGTGTACAATTGTTGCGAGGCTCACCCATGCTAAGGTTCCCAGCAGCCCGGAGAGGACGATGTAAGGGCGTCTGCGGTAGCCGAATATCGGCAAACCGTCCGACATGAAGCCGAAGACGGGTTTGATAATCCAAGGCAGGGCGACGACGCCCAGCATTGCCGAGACTTCTGCCGGACTCATGCCGAGTTCGTCTTTGAGAAAGAAGCTGACGGCTAAGCGGGCTAGTCCGAGAATGCCTTGGACGAAGTAAATCAGTAAGATGGCTATGAGTTCGGGGGTTGGCTCATTCCCAAAGAATACTTTTTCTTTTAAAGATTCTTTGAGTTTGCTGACGCCGGAGGGGGAAACGAGCATTTGAGCAATATTTCTTAATGAATCTCAATATTTATAACACATTCTTAATGAGTTGGGGGAACTGCCGGAGGTGGGAGGCGAGAGTGGCGGGGATCTGGTAAGTGCTATAAAATTGTATTTATCTTGAATTTAAGCGTGTTTTGTAATAATAAAAACCGAAAAACGAACCGCGAAGGCGCGTTAGGCGAAGCCGCGCGTAAACCCTAGGACGCCAAGCAAGAGAAAGAAGAAAAAACTCACAACTGCGGTCAGCTTTGTTATATGATTATTGACCCTAAAAATGTGCCGGAAATTACGGGTTCTAAGTACCCTCAGCAATTCCAATCTGCTGTTGCGGGGAGAGTTAAAAAACGCTTGGGCGATGCTGCCGGATTGCAGAATTTTGGGGTAAATTTGGTGAGACTTGCGCCGGGAAGTTGTTCTGCTCTCAGGCATTGGCATACCCGTCAAGATGAGTTAATCTATGTTCTGGAAGGGGAAGTTACTCTGATTACAAATGCGGGAGAGCAAGTGCTGCAACCGGGTATGGCGGCTGGTTTTCCGGCGGGTGATGCAGATGGGCATCATTTAGTCAACCGCTCGAATGCAGATGTGGTTTATCTGGAAATTGGCGATTCCCTTCGGGATAGCTTCGCTTCACGCACTTCGGGAGATAGTGCCGAATATCCCGATGACGATCTAATTGCCAAAGCTAGCGATAATGGTTGGATTTTTACGCACAAAAACGGCGAGATTTATGAGAATTAAAAAAATATGAGTCAAGTGAATCTTTGGACTTCGGCGGAACACGCTTTGTGGTATCTGGCTAAGGCTGATGGAATTCCTCACCGCACTGAAGGTGAAGCGGTTTTGTTGGAGGAAGTGCCGAAAAATGTGAAGCGAATTCTGGATGTGGGTACGGGAGACGGGCGGTTGCTGGGTCTGCTTAAGTGCGATCGACCAAATGTTGAATGTGTGGCGATCGACTTTTCGCCGACAATGCTGGAAAAAGCCAGAATTCGCTTTGCTGATGACCCAAATGTCACGGTAATCGAGCACAATTTTGATGAATCGCTGCCGGATTTGGGGAAGTTTGATGCGGTTGTTTCTAGTTTTGCGATTCATCATGTAGCAGACGATCGCAAACGTTCGCTTTACACTGAGATTTTCGAGCTTTTGGAACCGGGAGGCATTTTTTGCAACTTGGAGCACGTAGCGTCCGCAACTCCGGCTTTACATGAGAGATTTCGAGAGGCGATCGGTATTAGCGATTCGCCAGATGATCCGTCTAATAAATTGCTGGATGTAGAAACCCAATTGCGCTGGTTTAGAGAAATTGGTTTTACCGATGCAGACTGTTATTGGAAGTGGCGGGAGCTCGCTTTATTAGTTGGGGTGAAACCTGTTTAGCTGGGGATAAGGACACGGCAGTTCCGTGTCCCTACAAATATTGCATACAATCTGTATGAGTTGCGTGAATTAATTAAATTAAATCCGGGACTTTAGGTTTGATTCGGCGCTCGTACCAGTTCATTAACGGGGTGGAACTAATACCGTGCAGAATCACAGAAAGTACGATCGTTGTAAAGGTAATCCAGGCAATTTTTTCGGCGGTTTCGCCTTTCAAACCGTCACCGAAAGCATAAGTAAGATAATAGATAGAACCGACACCACGAATGCCGAACCAACCGCACAGCAAGCGGCTGGCGGGATGTAAAGAACTGCCGATCGTACTAATCCAAGCTCCCACAGGCCGAATTAAAAAAATTAACAATCCACCTACTAAGAGGGAGTATCCTCCATAGGCCAACATAGGCTCTAAACGCAAAAGCGAACCTAATAGTAAAATAGTTGCTACTTCCATTAACTTTTCTATGCGCTCGGTAAAGTGCAGTTGGGAAAGCGGCTTTTCTGGGTTGCGGTAACTCCGCTGCGCGACAATTCCTGCTACAAAAACTGCGAGAAATCCGTAGCCGTTGACTACTTCTGTGAGGGAATATGCGATCAGAATTGTGCTGAGAGCAATGAAATCTTCCATTAATTGATCTGCAGGTTGATAGCGTTGGAGTTGGCGATCGATCCAGGTGACGGCTTTAGCTACTAAAATTCCCATAACGATAGCTGCGCCAATCGCCCAAATCAAGTCAACTGCCGCCCACTTCGCAAACCAGTTCGACCAGTTGTTATCTTTTAGCGCATAAATGCCGAAATAAACAAAGGGAAAAGCTAAGGCATCGTTTAAACCGCCTTCAGATGTTAAACCAAAGCGCAATTCGTCGCGATCGTCTATATCAGCTAACTGAACTTCTGAGGCTAAAACAGGATCGGTGGGAGCGAGAATTGCTCCCAGTAAAATCGCCGGGCCCCAATCTAATTTCACAAACCAATGAGCGACGGCGGCGACCGCAAAAATAGAAATTGGCATTAAAAAACCGATCAGCCGTGCTGTGGAATTCCAGGCCCAAAGTTGGAGCGGGCGATTCATTTTTAAGCCGCAACTGAACAGAGAAACAATAACTACAAATTCTGTAAGTCTTTCTATAAATTGAGCTTCGGGACGCAAGTCAATCAGCTTGATGCCGTAGGGCCCCAATCCGATACCGACAATTAGATAAATTAAGGCATAAGATACAGGCAATCGCGAAATCCAGCCGGAACCCAAGGTAACGGTAAGCAGGAGGATGCCAATAACTAGCAAGTTGAGAATGTAATCATCCACCATAACGATCGCACTTTTAATCAGATATAGCAAGTGCTATTTTGACAGGTAAAAGCTTCGGGCGCATCCGTCGTCCGCTAGATTCAGCTATCCTCCGAAAGTGGTGTGGGCGGGTTTATATAGATTGTTAGTGGGAATTAGAGATTGTTGGTGAAACCCTCCCTACAAGTATTATGGTTAATTTATCGGCTCTCATCCGACTCATGACTAATGACTAATGACTGAAGACTAATAATTAATTAGAAAGACCACTTTTTTCAGTAGCGATTATGTGCAAATCTACGTGTTTGAGCGATCGCACTAACTGTTGAGTCAAAGAACCCCGCAGCAGCAATTTCCAGCGGGATTGCTGGCTTTCGCCGATCACAATTTGAGTAACGCGATACTGTTTAGCTACTTCGGAAATCGCTTTGGCTATATTAGTGCCGTTTACCCGCAAAAATTTCCCGTTAAATTCTTGACACAGTTTCTCACAAGTTTCAACGTGCAAGCTTTCTGCTTTTGTTAAAAATCGGTCTGGATCGTTGACAAACACAGCATAAAATGGGGCATTCATGTAGCTCGCAATCCTCGCGCCTCGCCGCAGCAATTGCAAGGAGTTCGGATAAGTCGAGATGCACACTAAAACTCGTTCGTGAATGTTGCAAGATTGACCTTTTAAAGTTGCTGCGTCGTCTTCCACAGTGTCTGCGACTTCTCGCAGGGCGAGTTCTCGCAAAGCGATTAAATGACGGCGCTGGAAAAAATTTTCTAAAGATTGTTCAATTTTTTCAGGAGCATAAATCTTGCCTTCTAGCAACCTTTCTTCTAAAGTTTCCGGCGTGACATCGACAACGACTATTTCGTCAGCATCTTCGAGGACGCGATCGGGCACTCGCTCTCGCACTACAACTCCGGTAATTCTAGCTACTAAATCGTTGAGACTTTCTATGTGCTGAATGTTAAGGGTAGAGAAAACATCAATTCCAGCCTTGAGAATTTCTTCCACATCTTGATATCGTTTTTCTCGCAGAGAACCGGGAATGTTTGTATGAGCGAGTTCGTCTATTAATGCTAATTGAGGACGGCGTGCTATGACAGATTCTGTATCCATTTCGGTGAGCATTTTTTCGCCGCGTAGCATTTGTTTTTTGGACACTATTTCCAATGCTTCTGCTTTAGCTGCTGTCTCTTTCCTGCCGTGAGTTTCTAACAGTCCAATTACCACATCAATGCCTTCAGATTTGAGCGTGTGTCCTTCTTCCAGCATTCGGAACGTTTTGCCGACACCGGGGGCCATGCCGATAAATATTTTGTGCTTTCCCCGGCGGGAGGTGCGATCGTAAGTGCGGTTAGGTTGGGCATAAACCGCGTCTGGATTGTTAGTAAGTTCGCTAGAGTGAATCATAGCTGAGTTGTCAGTTGTTCTTTGTTCGTTGTTCGTTGTTAGTCACATTTGTAGGTTGGGTTGAACGAAGTGAAACCCAACTCCAACTTGAACTGAAGTGTTGGGTTTCGTTCCTCAACCCAACCTACGTATATTATAAACGGTCGAGAGCCAAATTCAGTTGGAGGACGTTAACTCCCGGTTCACCGAAAATGCCAATAAATCTGCCCTCTGTATTTTTAGCTACCAACATTTCTACTTGATTGATATTGAGCGATCGCACTGTTGCTATCCGCTGAATTTGCGATCGAGCTGCCTCTACGCTAATGTGCGGATCGAGGCTAGAACCCGAGGTGTAGACTAAATCAGCAGTTGGTTTGATACCAGCTTTGTTGAGGCGATCTAATTCAACTTGCACCCCCTGAAAACCATCTTTCTCATTACCTCGTTTCAGCAAACCAGAGTTACTGGGGGCAAGGTTGCTCGCTCCCGAAACACCCGTTCTTTGACTAACATTTTCTCCCTTTGTCGGATCGTAATTTTCTGTCGCAAAGCTGCTGTAGTTTGTGGTGCTGGGACGACCCCAAAAATATCTTTCTGAGGAGAAAGGCTGACCGATTAAAGCAGAGCCAACTACAACTCCTTGGTTGGTAATTAAGCTGCCGTTTGCCTGGGAGTTGAAGGCAATTTGGCCGATTACTAGCAAGATTAAAGGGTAAATAATGGCTGTAATTCCCCACAAAACCAGGGTAAGGCGAATGGCTCTAATTATTTCTCTCATAAATTACCTCGATCGGTTATTTGCTAAGGGTTAAATATTGACTAAAATCTTTCCGGCTGAAAGATGACTACGAACAAGTAAATAGAAAGGGCGATAATCACCAAACCTAGGAGACTTAAACCCCAGACAGCTTTTCGGGTCAAATCTTCACCCGCTGCAGCGTAAACAGCGGGGGCAACTATAGCATTGAAACACATTACTAGAAATAGCTGCACCGGGATTGGGTGGCGCTGCCAAAACATTTGTGCTAACTCAATAATTTCTTGGAAATCTCTAGGAAAAATATCATTCAGCAAATCATTCCGTTTCATGAATTCTCCTTATTTTGGGAATAAATATCGGTGTTTCTATTAGATGATTTTTGTGGGTAAATCGAGGCATAGCCTCTGGATCTGCGTTCCTCGGCAGAGCCGGGGAACGAGATTAATCCGTCTTTCCCGATCTATGCTAGCCCAACGGCGGTAATCAAAACATCAATAACTTTGATGGCGATAAACGGCGCGACTGCTCCGCCCAATCCGTAGATAAAAATATTCCGCTGCAACAGTTGATTTGCAGTCAAGGGTCTAAACTTTACACCAGTTAATGCTAGTGGAATCAAAGCTGGAATAATCAAAGCATTGTAAACTAATGCTGACAAAACCGCAGATTGACCGCTGGCTAAACCCATGACGTTTAATGCGCCTACGGGGGCAAAAATGGCGGGAATAATTGCAAAATATTTTGCGATATCGTTGGCTAGGGAAAAGGTGGTCAGCGCGCCGCGAGTAATCAGCAATTGTTTGCCAATTGTAACTAAATCAATTAGTTTGGTGGGGTCAGAATCTAAGTCCACCATGTTTGCAGCTTCCTTCGCGGCTTGGGTTCCAGAATTCATCGCCAAGCCTACGTTTGCTTGTGCTAGTGCGGGTGCGTCGTTGGTTCCGTCTCCCGTCATTGCGACTAATTTACCCTCGGCTTGTTGCTTGCGAATTACGTCGATTTTGTCTTCGGGAGTTGCTTCGGCAATGAAGTCGTCAACGCCTGCTTCATCGGCAATTACTGATGCTGTAATCCGGTTATCTCCGGTGAGCATAATGGTACGAATTCCCATTTTTCGCAGTTGGTCAAATCGATCGCGAATTCCCGGTTTAATCACATCTTTTAAATAGATAATGCCGTAGGTGTCGCTGCCTTGACAAACGCCTAAAGGCGTGCCTCCAAGCCGGGAAACTCGCTCGTAAGCTGCATCGAGATCGGGGCCGATATTGCCGCCGCGCGATCGCACAAAACCCTTCACCGCATCCACCGCACCCTTGCGAACCTCCGTCCCATCGGGCAAATCCGTGCCAGACATCCGCGTTTTTGCGGAAAAATCAAGCCCAGTGGCGTTGGTGCGATCGAACTCCACCTGTGCGCCCAAATTCTGAGCCAAACGGACGATCGACTTTCCCTCTGGAGTATCGTCAAACAGGCTAGCAGCAAGGGCTACACTCGCAACATCCTCCAGCGAGTGACCGTTTACCGGAATGAACTCCTCGGCTAAACGGTTCCCCAGCGTGATCGTCCCCGTTTTGTCCAAAATCAGCGTATTCACGTCGCCGCAAGCCTCCACGGCGCGTCCAGAGGTCGCTATCACGTTAAACTGAGCGACGCGATCCATGCCCGCAATGCCGATCGCGCTCAGCAAACCGCCGATCGTTGTTGGAATCAGCGCCACCAGCAGCGAAATCAGCGTCACCACGCCCACAGGGGTTTTCACGTAATTGCCGATCGGCGGAATCGTCGAAACCACAATCAAAAACACCAGAGTCAACACCGCTAGCAGCACCGTCAGCGCGATCTCATTCGGTGTTTTCGAGCGTTCTGCGCCCTCTACCAGCGCGATCATCCTGTCCAAAAATCCCTTACCGGGGTCGGCCATCACCCGCAGCGTCAGTTCGTCGGAAAGGATGCGCGTACCGCCGGTGACGGAACTGGCGATGTCCGAACCCGGTTCCTTGAGCACCGGCGCGGATTCGCCAGTGATCGCAGATTCATCTACCGAGGCGACACCTGCGATCACTTCGCCGTCGGCAGGAATGACATCGCCTGCGATCACTTTAATTTGGTCGCCGCGTCTCAGGGATGTCGAACTAACTTCTTGAATTGAACCGTCTGGTAGGAGTTTGCGGGCTGTTGTGTCGGCTTTGGTCGATCGCAGTGCGTCTGCTTGCGCTTTCCCCCGCCCTTCTGCTATCGCTTCGGCAAAATTAGCAAATACCAAGGTGAAGAACAAAATAAACGTGACTAAACCGTTGAAAACTCTCTGATTTTCGCCGGGAACCGGGCCGAACAGCGTCGGGTCGATCGTTAATAATGCAGTCACAATTGTGCCAACCCACACCACAAACATCACCGGATTTTTTAGCATCACCTGCGGGTTTAGCTTGACAAAAGCTTCTTTAAAAGCTCTTTGATACAGGCCTTTAGTATTTGCTTTTGGCGTATGCTTGCGAGACTCGCGAGAGCCTCTCGGAGGTTTTTTTGGGGAATCTGGAGTATGGGATGAGGTCATGTCGATTTGGGATTTTTAATGAACCACAGAGAACACAGAGAACGCAGAGAGAGAGAATAGTGAGGTTGAGAATTTTCGCTATTGAGATGGAGGAGTTGGTGTTGCTAAAGGTGTTGTGGGTACAGTTATCGATGCTGGTTCAAATTTGCTGTTGCTAATTTCATATCCTTCGGCAATTGGCCCTAAAGCCAAAACTGGGAAAAATGTCAGCGCGCCTAGTATTAATATTACTCCTGCGGTGACGCTGGTGAACAAAACTGAATCGGTTCTGAGAGTACCCGTTGTTTCGGGAACCAGTTGTTTGTTCGTCATGCTGTCGGCTAAAAGTAGCAGGGCAATAATTGGAACGTAGCGCCCCAACAGCATACTAAAACAGGTGCTTAAATTCCACCAAACTCCTGTCGGGGCGGGTTGAGAGTCGGCCAATCCTTCCAAGCCAGAACCGTTGTTGGCTGCAGCCGAAGCGTATTCGTACATCACCTGGGAAATGCCGTGAAATCCGGGGTTGCTGATGCCGCTCAAACTGTCGGTAAGGGCGAGGGAAATGGCACCGGGGATTAAAACTGCGATCGGGTGAATTAACAAAACAACGCTGGCTAAAACTATTTCCCGTTTCTCAATTTTGCGTCCCAAAAACTCCGGCGTTCTCCCCACCATCAAGCCCGTGAGAAACACGCTCAAAATTGAGTAGATAAATAAGTAAGCAGTTCCCGTTCCTTGTCCGCCCCAAACGATTTGCAGAAACAAATTAAACAGAGTGGCAAAACCACCGGGAGGCATTAAAGAATCGTGCATTCCGTTGACAGCGCCGCACATTGTGCCAGTCGTAGTCACCGCCCACAGTGCAGTTTCTGCCCAGCCAAACCTAACTTCTTTGCCTTCTAAATTTGGTTGCTGCGAACCCAGTAAATTATTAATTTGAGGGTTGCCGCCGTACTCGCCAAATGCTGCAATGCCAATCAAAATTACATAGATGGCAAACACCATCCAAAAAATCAGCCATCCCTGCTTTTTGTTGTTGGCAAATCTGCCGTAGGTGTGAATCATAGCTGCTGGTATAGAAAGCATTGCTAGTGTTTCCAGCAGGTTGGTAAAAGGATTGGGATTTTCAAAAGGATGAGCCGAGTTAATGGCAAAAAATCCGCCGCCATTTTCTCCCAGTTGTTTGATGCTTTCAAAGTGAGCTACTGGGCCGCGAGCAATTATTTGCGTGCCGCCTTCTAAGGTACGGGCAACGGCAGGCCCTGCGAGGGTTTCCGGCACTCCTGAAATTAGCAAAAGTAAGGCAATTATTAAAGAAAGGGGCAGCAGAATGCGGGTGATTGATTGAATTAAATCGATGTAAAAGTTGCCCAAGGGACGGCCGGTCAAGCCCCGGATAAAGGCAATCCCTACTGCTAAACCTGTAGCTGCTGAGGTAAACATTAAAAATCCCAGGGTTAACTGGGACAAATAAGTAAATGTTGTCTCGCCGGAGTAATGCTGTTGGTCGGTATTTGTGAGGAATGAAATAGTTGTGTGCAGCGCAGTATCCCAGGTTGGGGCAGTTAAGCCGGTGGCATTTAAAGGCAGCACTCCTTGAAGCATGAAAATTAGGAAAACAAATATGCCCATTGCTGCATTGCTGTACAGTAGCGATCGCGCATATTGCCAACCTGTCATCGAATCTATAGACCGGATATTGCTGGCTTTATAGATGAGTTTTTCTAGGGGTTTAATAGCGGGGTCGAGAATGGTTGGTTCTCCCATGTACACCCGCGCCATGTAATTACCAAAAATAGGGGCGATCGCTACTACAATGATTAGCGTTAATGCGATTTGAATTAATCCTTCAAGCATAACTGAGCCAATACTTCCTTAAAAGTGCAATCTGCTTTTAAAAATCAATATACTTGCCGTTAGGATTTTTGATAATCAGCCCGCAGGTATAAGTTGCTGTTTAGCCGTTATACTTAGCTGCTATATATTTTCACTGACTGACAAATGTTTAAATATTTAGCAGTATCTATACTTGCAGATATAGATGTTATCTAAACGCTTGTTTTTGCGTCACTGTAGACAAATTTTAGCGAATAAAAACCCTAGGGATAAGGCAGAGAGTAGAGTGTAAATATAAAATATAAAATGGATGGATAAGGGATGTTAAACAGCTTATTAAAAATCACAGACAACCTGGCAATTCAAGAGAAGTATTTGCGGGGGAGGTGGTCGATCGCAATTTTATTCGCGATCGTTGTAGTGCTGGAATTTACTACGCCGTCGGAGTATCTGTTTGGGTATTTGTACACAGGGCCGATTTTATTGGCAAATTCGCGCTTGAGTCGGTTGGGTAAGTTGCAAATTACGCTGGTATCGGCAGCTTTGACGCTGTTAAATTTGTTTGTTCCTCCTGGAGAATCGATCGCCCTAGCAACTGTAGCAAATAGATCGATCGCAGTCATGGCTTTAGGGGTGACGGGATATTTGAGCGATCGCAACCAGCAGTACCAAGAGACGATCGCGATCGCTAAAGCTGAGTTGCAGTCGCAGCAGCAGCTAGCAAGCATCCGAGAAGATTTTGTCTCTACTTTGAGTCACGACTTAAAAACGCCGATGCTGGGGGCGATAGAAACAATTAAAGCTTTTGGGTCAGCAAAATTTGGGAATGTCACCGCCAGTCAGCAAAAAGTTCTCGAAACAATGGCGCGATCGCACAAAATGTCTCTACAATTAGTAGAAACGCTGCTGGATGTTTACCGCAACGATGCCGAAGGTTTAAAACTGCAACTTGCGCCCGTAAATTTAGTAGCTTTGGCAGAAGAAGTAATCGCAACACTCATCCATTTGTCGGCGGCGCGCCGGGTTTACATTAATATGAGTTACGGAGAGTCAGATTTCCGTCGCTCTTTGTGGGTAAATGGCGATGCGGTGCAACTCCAGCGCGTTTTTGTTAATTTGCTAACAAACGGAATTAACCATTCTCCTCGCGGTGGCAAGGTAGAAATAATCATGGAATCTTATTCGAGTTTTCAGGTGGTGAAAGTTATCGATAGCGGGTTGGGAATTACTGCCGATGAACTGCCCCACTTGTTTGAGCGTTTTTATCAAGGACACAGCGATCGGCAAGCCAAAGGTTCGGGATTAGGATTATACTTATCTCGCCAAATTATTGACGCCCACGGCGGTATAATTTGGGCAGAAAATAAATTGCCACACGGTGCTTTATTTGGATTCCGACTCCCTGCTATCCCACAGAAATGAAACCAGCTTATCCGTTGCGAATTCTCCTAGTTGAAGACGACGAACTGTTTCGGTTGGGGCTGCAAACGCGGTTGCAACAAGAAAGTTGCTTGCAAGTAATTGCCGAGGCTGAAGATGGCGAAACCGCAGTAGAATTGACTCAGGAACACTTGCCAGATGTGGTAGTTCTCGATGTCGGTTTGCCTGGAATTGGCGGTATTGAAGCGTGCCGCCAAATTAAACAGCGACATCCAGCAATTCCCGTTTTAATCTTAACATCTCATTCCCAAAAATCCTTAATTGAAAGATTGATTAGTGCGGGTGCTCAGGGATATTGCCTCAAGGGAATTGCGGCGGAAACTTTGGTTTTAGCAATTCGATCGGTAGCGGCGGGTGCTTCGTGGTGGGATCAGGCGGCAACTGCGGAAATTCGGGCAGTTTTTGCTAATCCTGAACCTGTGAAAATTGGGTCAAAATCAGAAGTTTTGGAGAATCCGCTGACGAAGCGAGAACAGGAAATCTTGGCTTTAGTTGCGGGGGGGAAAAGCAATCAGGAAATTGCACAAATCTTGTACATTGCTCCGGGGACTGTGCGGGTTCACGTGCACGCGATTTTGCAAAAGTTAGAAGTGCGCGATCGCACTCAAGCTGCTGTACTCGCAATTCAGAAAGGATTGGTAGCAGAAGAACTTTTGGCGATCGAACCCTAAAAAAGCGAGTTGTGTACTGGAATTGTCGGTTTTTTAAAGGAATTATTGGCTAAATCCGCCCCTATCAAAAGGCTTCTGTTGCAGGTTCATGGGAAATTAGTATTCGTCTTGATTGTTAATTTTACTCATGACATTGAATTTGTGAATTTGCTAAGGTAGACAGGCCTTAATTTTCCTACCGTCATCTAACCAAAGGTGTATTATGCCAAATTTTATCAGTTCAGTTTTTAGTTCGATCGCCTTTATCGACTCTGCCCTTCCCGACAGCCAAACTCTCCACAACGGCATCGCAGCGGGGACAGAAGTTATTACCTTGGATGCGGCGCGGGATGGAGTAGCACAAATCACGGCCGCGCTAGCCAGTCGCAGCAATATCAAAAGCATTCATATAATCTCTCACGGTCGCCCCGCGAGTTTGCTGCTAGGCGCGATTGATCTAAACTTGACAAATTTAAAAACTTATGCTAAGCAATTGCAGCGTTGGTCGCGATCGCTGGCAGACAGTGGAGAGATTTTGCTGTACGGGTGCGATGTAGCGGCGGGGGAAAAGGGCGCTAACTTTGTGCAGCAACTGAGTCAGCTAACCAAGGCAAAAATTGCTGCTTCTCGATCGCCGATCGGCAGTTCCGCTATGGGCGGAGATTGGGAATTAGATTATACAACAGGAGCCGTGTCATCTGGGTTGGCGATCGACCCAGCCACAAGAGCCGCCTATCAATTTGCCTTCGGCCTGCAATTTTTGGGACAAGCAGGATTTCCGGCAAATACACCTGATGTTTCCGGAAACCCGATAGGTGGACTGTCTGGCCTTACCTACGCGGGCAACAACACTTACTACGCTATCTCCGACGGCCGCAATATTCCTGGCAGTCCCGGCTCGTCTCGGTTTTACACCCTCACTATACCTAATGTGAGTGCGGGTAGCTTGACACCAGCACCAGGACAAGTTAATTTTACAGCGGTGAGAACGATTGGCAATCCGCCTCCCTTTGCTGCAGATACATCGGATACAGAGGGCATTGCCTTAATCGGTAGCAATGTCTTCGTCTCTTCTGAAGGCAATTTCTCGCCAACTCCAACTATCCAGCCTTTTATCAATAGCTTCATCATTGCCACGGGACAGCAAAACCTAGTGCTGCCTATTTCTTCTCCCAAATACGACGTATCGGCAGATACTACCAGTGGCATCCGCAACAATCAAGGTTTTGAAAGTCTGACCATTACTCCCAGTCAAAGTTTTCTGTTTACAGCAACAGAAAATGCTCTCGAACAAGACGGCCCTGCTTCAGATCCCACGGCTGGCGCGCGATCGCGAATTTTAAGATATAACTTAGCCACAAACACCGCAAACGGGGAATTTCTTTACAACACCGATCCGCGCAACGGCATTTCAGAAATGCTGGCCGTTGATGATAATACGCTGCTGGTTCTAGAACGTTTTCTTGACTTATCGACGACACCGCCTTCAGGCGATTTGAAGCTTTATCAAATTTCTTTAAACGGTGCGACTGACATTCAAAGCAATACTGGCTTGACTGCTTCTGGTGTTACTGGCATTACACCAGTATCAAAAACTCCGATCGCTAGTACTGCTTATTTCCTCAGTGCAGCCTCTCCGCCGCTTGTAGACAATTTTGAAGGGATGACATTTGGGCCTTCTCAAACGGCAACTGGGAAGCGAACGCTCATTCTTGTCAGTGACAACAATTTTGCCATTCCCACCAGATTCGCAGCGTTTGCAGCCAACAACGCACCCGTACTTGAAAACAGCGGTTCCCCGGTACTAACAGCAATTAACGAAGATGTAGCTTCTACCAGCAGCACCGGCACCTTAGTTTCTGCTTTAATTGCAGGTGCTGTTACAGATCCCGACACCGCCGACACTCAAGGAATTGCAGTCACGGCGACAGACAATACTAACGGCAGTTGGGAATATTCAACTGATAGCGGTGCGACTTGGACGGCATTCGGCACCCCGTCAACAGCAGCAGCGAGACTGGTAGCAGGCACTGCCCGCATTCGCTTTGTTCCCAATGCTGACTACAACGGCACTGCCAATATCACTTATCAGGCATGGGATGGAACGACAACAAACTCTGGCACCACTACTACCTTCACGAACGGCGGGACGGGTGATATTTCTGCTCCCAGCAGTATGGGGGGGTTGGCAGCTTTCAGTACAGCCAGCGAGACAGCAACAATTACCGTCGATACGATCGTACCTGCTGCTGCCAATCTAGTTGCTACCAACATTACCGTCGCTGGCGGCACTGCACAAACTTTTACGGTAGATTACAGCGACAATGTTGCTGTCAACAGCAGCAGTTTGGATAATTCAGATATCCGGGTAACTGGGCCGGGCGGATTTAGCCAATTAGCAACATTGGTAAGCTTTACACCGATCGGCAACGGCACTCCGCGCACGGCTACCTATCAGATTGCTGCGCCTGGGGGCAGTTGGGATTTGGGTGACAATGGGAATTATGCGATCGCGATCGAATCGGGCCAAGTTAGCGATATCAATAATAACTTTGTCGCAGCCAGTAACTTGGGAAGCTTTAATGTCAATATTCCCAACCCAGGCACTTTTAATTTTAGTGCTGCCAATTACGAGATCGGTGAAAGCGGGGGTGTTGCGACAATTACCGTGACTCGGACAAGCAATACTAATGTGGCGGCTGATATCAGCTACAGCACTTCCGACGGGACTGCTAATGCAGGCAGTGACTACACGGCAACATCAGGAACCTTAAACTTTGCGATCGGGGCAACAAGCAAAACTTTTACGATTCCAATTAACGATGACACCTTAGTAGAGGAAAGTGAGATTGTTGCGCTTAGTCTGAATAATCCCACAAACGGTGCGAGTGTGGGAGCGCAAAGTACGGCGAATTTGACAATTTTAGATAACGATGTAGCACCAACTCCAACGCCGACAAGTCCGACTCCGACAAGTCCGACTCCGACAAGTCCAACGCCGACAAGTCCGACTCCGACAACTCCGACTCCGACAAGTCCAACGCCGACAAGTCCGACTCCGACAAGTCCAACGCCGACAAGTCCAACGCCGACAAGTCCAACGCCGACAACTCCGACTCCCACGGGAACTCCGACTCCGACTCCAACCGGAACTCCGACTCCCACGGAAACTCCAACCCCAACCGGAACTCCAACTCCGACTCCCACGGAAACTCCAACCCCAACCGGAACTCCAACTCCGACTCCCACGGAAACTCCCACTCCCACGGGAACTCCAACCCCCACGGACACTCCAACTCCCACGGGAACTCCGACTCCGACTCCAACCGGAACTCCGACTCCCACGGAAACTCCGACTCCAACCGGAACTCCGACTCCCACGGAAACTCCAACCCCAACCGGAACTCCAACTCCGACTCCCACGGAAACTCCGACTCCAACCGGAACTCCGACTCCCACGGAAACTCCAACCCCCACGGGAACTCCGACTCCCACGGAAACTCCAAATCCCACGGAAACTCCGACTCCAACGGGAACTCCAAATCCCACGGAAACTCCGACTCCAACGGGAACTCCGACTCCAACGGGAACTCCGACTCCAACCGGAACTCCGACTCCAACCGGAACTCCAACTCCCATCGGAACTCCAACCCCAACCGGAACTCCAACCCCAACCGGAATTCCGACTCCCACCGGCACTCCGACTCCCACCGGAATTCCTGTTGACTCTGACAGCGTTCAAGGGGGCGATGCCGATTGCATGTGCCAACAGATTACCCTACCCGCGATCGGTTCGATTCCGGGCCCGAATTCTGTCGATCGCACTTTCAATGGCACTGACGGCGACGACTTCCTCATCGGCAGCAATATCAACGACGTTATCAGCGGTTTCAACGGCGACGACATTCTGCTGGGCGAAAAAGGCAACGACAATATTTACGGGGGACTGCCCACCAATATCCCCCTTGGCCCGAATGCAGACAAAGACTTGCTGTTTGGCGGCAATGGCAATGATTACCTCAACGGCGCCGGCGGCGACGATCGCATTTTCGGGGGTAAGGGCGATGATGTGGCGATCGGCGGCAAAGACGATGACTTGATTTGGGGCGACAAAGGCAATGACACTCTCGTTGGGGCTCAGGGTAACGACTGCTTGTTTGGAGGCAGTTTTGACCCGTCGGGCCCTGATTCGACTGGACGCGATTTGCTGTTTGGCGCTGCTGGCAACGACTTCTTGAATGGGGGAGATGCTGCGGATACTCTAAGTGGCGGCGAGGGCAATGATACTGTTTACGGCGGCAAGGGCAAGGATGTTGTGGTGGGGGGTACTGGCAACGATCGGCTGTTGGGCGATCGCGGCAGTGATAGCATTTGTGGCGACGATGGGGACGATACTATTTTCGGAGACAGTGCGATCGACTTTAACGGCGAGGCAGATTCCCTGTGCGGCGCTGCTGGCAACGATCTGATGTTTGGCAACGGCGGTTCCGATAAACTGTGCGGCGATGAGGGCAACGATACTCTCTACGGCGGCAAAGGTGACGATTGTCTGATTGGGGGTTTGGGAAATGATATTCTCAACGGCGGCATTGGGCGCGATCGCTTTGTTTTAACAGCAGGTGAAGGCAGCGATCAAATTACTGATTTCACAAAAGGTGAAGATTTGCTGGTGTTAGCGGGCGGTCTAACTTTTTCTCAACTTAGTATTACCCAAAGCGCTAATGCAGCTTTCATCAGGATTGGTGAAAACGGTCAACTGTTGGCTGCTTTGAATGGAGTGCAAGCTAGTGCGATCGGTCTGAATGATTTTACCATCTTCGGGTAAGCACAAATTAATTAACTAAGGTGCGGAGTACGCACCTTAGTTAATTATGTAGGGTGCACAGCGCGTAGCTTGCCACTATGAGCAGTGTATCAAATCACTTTTTGCGTCCGGGAGTGCGATCGACAATACTCCAAGCTTTTGCTTGACACTGCTCTGCACTCCCGGTATTATTTTAGTAATAAAAATGACTTAAAAAAGCCACTTTACGGAGAAACTACTGACAGTGTATTTACGTAAATAAAAATTAAATGTAAAAAAATTGATAGTAGTTGGCAGCTAATACATAATCATCTCAAATTTAGGTGCATCTAGATGGGACAGATAATTATTAACGAATTCCGGCGGGACGGGCAATTCCAGGGGAATGAGTATGTGGAACTGCTGTTGACGGAAGATGTAAGCGCAACTCAGCTTCAGAGCTATTTTGTAGGCGACTCAACTGAGCCAACAGTAGCTAAATATTCAGCTTATCGATTTACTAATATGGCAAGTATTGCTCCTGTGTTTAAAGCAGGAACAATACTTACGATCGGCGGTTCGCCTGCCGATCAAGAGATTGCCTACAACCCCATACCGTCGGGAACAAACAACGATTGGAACATTCGATTGAGTCCCCAAGGTGGATTTTTGACAAAGCTGCTCCCAACCGGAAATTTGCATGGGGATTTCGCGGCTTCAGATGTTGTTTATGTTGATAATGCTAGCACTACAAATACCGATACAGTAGATTCGATCGCCTGGAGGACATCGGGAACTCACGGAGCCTTTGGGAGTGCAGCTAAGGTGCAAATTCCAGCACCAAGCAACGGGGGTAATGTCGAGTTTTTGAGCGATATTGGCGGCATCAACAGAACTGCTAGTTATACTATAGATAGTCCCGGCTCATTGGGTTTGCCCAACGGCGGAATTAACACTACTTATATTAACAGTCTCCGCAACCGGGAGGTTAACATTGCTCCGACTTGGGCAGATACTAATGTTAATCCGGCGATCGCAATTAATGAAGAGATACCCAGCACCGCTAACACAGGCTTTAGTATTTTTAACCTCACTAGCGAGTTAGGAAGTGACGCTAATGGCGATCCTTTGGGTGTCGCAGTCACCGCTGCAGACAATACTAACGGCAATTGGCAATTTTCAACTAACGGCAATACTTGGACAAATTTCGGTGCATTGTCGGAAAGTTCAGCAACAGTGCTCGGCCCGACTCTTCTTTATAATGGCTTACTTGGTAACACTCCCAGTTCTCAAAATTGGCTGTCTTTGACTAACTCAAATTTTGCTTCTCCTACCGCTACAGCTTCAGAATTTTTTAGCGGTAATGGAGTTAATTTAAACAGCAGTGCGGACAATAGAATTTATGCTGGCTATACAAAAAATTCTTTAAATCCGTCATTTCCACCGCTCGATCGCACTACAGGCTTTAGCTTGTCTTTTAATCTCCAAATTATCTCGGAATCCCGCACTAATCAAGATCGGGCAGGTTTTAGCATTGTTGCCGTTACTAGCGATCGCAAAGCCATTGAAATCGGTTTCCAGCGGCTATCTGAAAACTCTGGCAATATCTTTGCACAAGGCGACGGCATTACTCCCAACCTAGTCGGACAAACCAACGGCTTATTTCTTGCAGCAGAGAATGTTGCTTATAACACCAATATTGCTACTAACTACACTCTCAGAGTTCAAGGTAACAAATACTTTCTTTCCGATGGCAGCGAAATCATACTAACCGGCCCGCTGCGCGATTATTCAGGATTTAGCGACCAGATAGATCCTTACGAAACTCCTAATTTTCTATTCCTCGGTGACGGCACTAACTCGGCGCAAGCTAACATCAACCTGACGCGGGTTTCCTTGCAAACGCCTGCGAGAGTCCGCTTTGTACCCAACCCAGACTATTACAGTACCCCTGGAAGCGAACCAACAATTACCTTTCGGGCATGGGATGGAAGTAACGGAGTGGGTAACGGTACTGCGGGCGTCAATGCTTCAGTTACTGGGGGAACAACGCCGTTTAGCACTAATAGTTTAACAAGTTCGATCGCAGTTAATCCAGTCAACGATCCACCTTCGTTTGTCAAAGGGGTCGATCGCACTCTCAGCAGCAATTCGGGGCCACAAACCATCCCCGGATGGGCGACTGCGATTTCTCCAGGCCCTAACGAATCAGGACAAACTGTGGCTTTTCAAGTGGTAGGGAATGATAATGCTGCTTTGTTTAGTGTACAACCTGCGATCGACTCGGTGGGGACGCTAACCTTTACACCGATGCCGGGGGCGATCGGCAGTGCTAATATAACTCTAAACCTGAGAGATAATGGCGGTAGAGATAACGAAGGACTCGATACTTCTGATACCCAATCGTTCATTATCAACCTCACCAATCCAGGCACATTTAATTTCAGCAACGCCAACTACAGCGTTAATGAAAACGGTCAATTTGCCACAATTACCGTTACTCGCACTGATGCTAATGTGGCTGCTGCTGTCAGTTACAGTACAAGTAATGGCACTGCTAATGCTGGTAGTGACTATAACCAGAAATCGGGAACATTAAATTTTGGCATTGGCGAAACTACTCAAACTTTCACGATTCCAATTGTGGATGATTCAGAGATAGAAGAGAATGAAACTGTTAATTTAACTCTGAACAATCCCACTAACAAAGCAGATTTAGGAGCAATTTCTAGTGCTGTTTTGACTATTGTAGATACAACTCCAACTCCGACGCCGACGCCTGCGGAAACTCCAACTCCCACGGGAACTCCGACGCCGACGCCTGCGGAAACTCCAACTCCCACGGGAACTCCGACGCCGACGCCTGCGGAAACTCCAACTCCCACGGGAACTCCGACGCCGACGCCTGCGGAAACTCCAACTCCCACGGGAACTCCGACGCCGACGCCTGCGGAAACTCCAACTCCCACGGGAACTCCGACGCCGACGCCTGCGGAAACTCCAACTCCCACGGGAACTCCGACGCCGACGCCTGCGGAAACTCCAACTCCCACGGGAACTCCGACGCCGACGCCTGCGGAAACTCCAACTC